>DAOVAK010000536.1 GCA_030671095.1 Deltaproteobacteria bacterium
GTTAGAACGTATCTAACAGGGCGGGGATGAAGCGTAACGCAGCCCTTCGGCTTTGCTCAGGGCCGTGAGCATGTCGAACGGCAGTTGGACTTTTTACGAAGCCGTCAAACCTTCAATAACCGCAGAAGCGAGCAGAGGAAACATAATCTCATGATGACCCACAAGGGAGTATCCCTCTCCACCCTCAAGCGTGGGTCTTTGAACAACATTGGTCATGGGTCGATAGTGTTGCATGAAATCCATATTGACGGTGGTAAATTTCTGGACCTTATGTCCCAGATTCCTCACCAGTGACAGGGCCTTCAAAAAGACTTCGGGCATAATCACTGCAGACCCCAGGTTTATAAACACCCCACCCTCAAGTTCTGAAACGAGGCTGGCGAATAGACGAAAGTCAAGATGCGAGGTCTTTCCTATGGCTGAACCGTCCACACTGGGATGAAAATGGATGATATCGGTCCCTATGGCCACGTGCACTGTAAGGGGTATATCCATCTCAAAGGCTTTGGCAACGAGGCTGTGTTGGTTGAAGGGAAATCGTTCCCTGATGAGCATGTCACCAATCGCCCGTCCCAGGCCATCACCCCGATTGGCTCCTTCAATGATCGCTTCATTGAGAAATTTTCCAGTCTCCTCGGCCATCCCAAACCGGCCGTCTCCGATTTGTGCAGCCACGTCTTCTGAGGTGTGGCCCACCATGGCCAATTCAGCGTCATGGACGATGCCGGCCCCATTCATGGCCAGTCCGCCAATAATGCTACGATCCATCAGGTCCATTATGACAGGATTCAATCCCACCTTTATGGGGTGGGCTCCCATGGCCAAAATGATCATGTTCCCGGATTGGGCGGCACGGACCATATGGTCAACCACTCGCCTGAAATCATTCCCGGCCAGTATCTTGGGAAGAGCCTGGATCCAGCGTTTCAAGTTTCCACCAGACGTCCACGGCTCCCCAAAATCATCAATTCCCACCTTACTGGATCTTTCCTTTAGCGGATAAGATTTAACACCGTCTAAAGGTATGGGTTTCGTCTTAGACACGGGAGCAACCTCGAATTGATTGGAGTAATGGAGTAATGGAGTGATGGAGTGCTGTTCATTCCAGTACTCCAATACTCCAACACTCCAGTACTCCAAGTTTTGGGCAAAATTTGCAGCCACTGGGTCATAACATTATTCCTCTGGTACGCCTTGTTGAAAAAGAATATAGTCAACCAGCTCGCAGATAATATGACCCAACAGGATATGTGTCTCCTGAATTCTACCCGTCACGCTGCTTTTGACCACCAGGGACAGATCAACGAGGTTTGCAAGCTGACCTCCCTCACCCCCAGTGAGTCCAACAGTAAAGATCCCCAGGCTCTTGGCCACCTTAACGGCTTCAATGATATTGGTGGAATTCCCGCTGGTGCTAATGGCCAGAAGCACGTCTCCTTCCACGCCCAGGGCCTTGATCTGTTTTGAGAACACCTCGTTAAAGGAGTAGTCATTTCCCACACTTGTTAAGATGGACGTATCCGTCGTCAGGGCAATGGCTGGTAGGGGAGGGCGCTCAAGTTCATAGCGATTGATGAATTCCGCGGCTATGTGCTGTGCATCAGCTGCACTCCCGCCATTCCCACAGAGCAGAAGTTTACGGTCACTTGTTAGGGCGAGGGCAATTTTCTCTGCAAAAAAAGTGATTTTGGTCGTATTTTCTTTGATGAAATTTTCTTTGACCTCAATGCTTTCACGAAGCGCCTTTTGGATAATTTTTTCCACTGAAATCCCTCGCCTAAAGTTCGAGCCGGCTTAGCATAGCAAAAATATAGCCTTTTCGGCCACTTGTCAACTCACCAGCGATGGAAAGCATCTACTGGCAAGAGAGATCTGGCGTTCAATCAGGCCCCTTTGAATTCTCCCTTTCGTTTTTGCGTGTACGCGGTGATGGCCTCGAAGAGGTCTTCTGAAGGCACAATCATACAGGATCTGGCCGCATTATAGTAAAGAGATTGATTCAGGGGAACCTCTTCGTCGAAGAGCATGACTTCTTTGGCTCCCTGCACAGCGAGGGGAGGATTGCTGGCGATCTCCTGGGCCATCTCCATGGCTTTCGTGTCCAGGGTTTCCTTATCAGCATAGACATCATTGACCAGATTGACGGCTTGAGCCCGTGCCGCATCGAATTGGTGTCCACGAAAGGCCATCTCCCGAGCGTGGCCGGGTCCAATAATCTTCGGGAGCCGCTGCAGGCCTCCCACATCTGTAATAAGGCCGAGCCTGGCCTCGGGAAGGGCGAATATGGTATCCTGCGAGCAGAGTCGAATATCGCAGCAAAGGACCAGTTCCAGGCCCGCCCCAAGGCAATGCCCGTGAATAACGGCCACGGTCGGCCTGGTAAGTCGCTCCAATCGTGTATGAATATCCTGGGTTTTTCTCACGAGCTTAAAGAAGTTTAGCTTCTGCAAAGCACCCGGGGTGCCGCCAAGAGCCGTGGCGATCTCATTCTCGGCGCTTATGTCCAGACCCGAGCAAAAGGATTTGCCCTCTCCCCGGAGAAGAAATACCCTCGCCTCTTCGTCCTCCTCTGCAAGGCGGATCGCTTCGTCCAGGGCATTCCAAAGGGCCAAGTTCAGGGCGTTTCGTTTCTCAGGCCTGTTCAGGGTAATAAGCCCCACATAACCCTCTCTATGATAGGTCACCAGGCTTTGCTGGCCAGTTTTCTCCTCACTCATATGAAACCACTCCTTTCTTTTATTAGCCCATCCTTAATAAGCCGCAGACCCGCCCGCCTCGCCTGAGCCCCGCCTTCAGCGGGACGATGGCGGGCAGGCCTGCGGTTAATCCTAAAGCAAGACTTCCAAGTCTCCCAGTGGGTAGGAGACGCAGGAATGGACGTAACCAAATTGCCTGTCCGATTTTCGGAGCAGTGCCCCGGCCGGCTGAAACACCTTTCCCGACAGGATCTTGACCCTGCACATGCTACAC
>DAOVAK010000380.1 GCA_030671095.1 Deltaproteobacteria bacterium
GCGTCGAACCCGCGAAATCTCCTTCAGCAAGGAGCTTTGTGATACCCCCCCTGAGTTGAGGATCTAATCTGAGATTCGCTAAGTCAGTTTTCTTGTGGCTGATCAGTTGTCCCAGATTTTGCTCGAGGGCACGGATCAGTAACCGCCCTGAACTTATCCTGGCTCGGATAAGGTCCCTTTCTGCGAATTTCACCATGACCACGTTGATCAGGAGCATGGCGGAGACAATCAGGAATATCAAATGGGATAATATCCCTGTTCTGAGACTGTAAATGGGAAGTTTCAAGATACTACTCTGCTACCCAAGGTTAGGTAATGGGACCACAAGTGTCTAAGCTCTGTCCCGAAAAAAAGATATACCAAGGTACCAAGAACAAGGAACGGACCATACGGTATTGTTTCACTAAATTTCTTGCGAGTGAGCAAAAGGGAGCCACCACCAATTAAGGCACCTGTCAAGGATGAGATGAGCACGATGTAGGGTAATGCCAGGTACCCCATCCATGCGCCGATCATGGCCAAGAGTTTCACATCACCCAGACCCATTCCCTCTTTTCCTCGTAGCCACTTGAAAATAAGGCTGATAAGATAGAGAGAACCGCCACCCACTAACATGCCGATCAAAGAGTCCTTCCAAGAGAGGCCGTTCAGCCTAAAAAACGGGGTTGCCGCCAGCCCCACCAAAATCCCAGGTAGAGAGATGACGTTCGGTATGATTTTGTGACTGAGATCAATGAAGCTGACGATGACCAGAGCGGCGGAAAAGACCAAGAATAGGAAGTATTGAGGACTCAGGCCATATCTGAGGAAGAGGGCCGTGCTCAACAATCCTGTCAGGAGTTCTACAATCGGATAACGTATGGGTATAGGGTGGCGGCAGGACCTGCACTTTCCCATGAGGATGAGATAACTGACCAGCGGAACGTTGTCATAGAATTTGATCCTTGCACCGCAATGAGGACAACTGGAGGGGGGATGGATGATGGATTTTTCGTGTGGGATTCGATGGATACAAACATTGAGAAAGCTTCCCAACATGAGGCCAAACAGAAATGAGAATATGGTCATTATGGAGTTTGAATCCATTATAGGTTCCTTACCCTAGCTTCTCTCCGCTCCGGAATTGAAATAGTGGGAAACTGGAAAGGTGGTCGGATAGGTTTGAGGCAAAAGAGGTGATTAGTTATGGTTCCCTTCATTTGTTCCCAACAAAATACTACAATATTCTAACATCCCGAATTTATTATTACAAGATGCTTGTCAAGAAGGGGCTGCCAAGCACATGGAGTAGTGGAGTGATGGAGTGAAACCAGAAGTTGGAGGTCAGAAGACAGAAGACAGAAGACAGAAGACAGAAGACTGAAAAAAGATTATCACGAAAGCACCCTTCGACTGAGCTCAGGGCAGGGGAAAGGACGAAGACACGAAATAAAGAAATTCACCACGGAGACACCAGCCGTTCCATCCTCCGTAGCAGGCTACTGCGGAGGATGGAGAGGACGGGCGCTAACCGCCGCCGCTAAAGCTATGGCGGTCGAGAAGCTATGGCGCGGCAAGCAAAAGGCTCAGCGATCCATGCTACTAATCTGTGGAATCTGCTGAATCTGCGTCCAAAAAGTCTTAGAGTACTGAGTGACTAATTTTTCGCTTGCCCCGCCTGTCGACCCTTCGACATAGCTCAGGGTCGATGCTGAGCAAAGTCGAAGCATCGAAGCAAAGCGGAGATCCCGTTCACGGGGCCGCGCCTGCCCCGTTGAATTCCCGCCCAAGAGCGGGACCATTCAACTGGGGTAGGTCCGGAAGATCCTACTGGGGTTGAATGCATAGCCTATTCAACTGGGGCGTAGCTTATTTCATCGGGGTGAAATTTCCGCCACCCGCCTTCGCGGGCGCAAGTTTAGCGGGACTATTCCACTGGGGCCCCTTGCTCCATGCTCTATGCTAGACCTTTTCGTGTTTTCGTCTTTTCCCTTTTCGTGATAATCTTTCTGTCCTCCTTGCCGCGCCATAGCTCGTAAGAGCGAAGGCGGGTGCCCTCCTTGTCGGAACAAAGTGGAGATCCCGTTTCAACGGGGCCGCGCCATCTTGTCCCGCCGTAGTTGTGGTCTCTGGCTTAGTGTCATGGGCTGAATTAACGTAGGCGGAAGCTCGTAAAGCGCCCGTCCTTCGTAGCAGGCTACTGCGGAGGATGGAAAGGCGGGTGTCGTCTGTCCTCTGTCATCTGTCATCCGTCGTCTGTCCTCTGGATACTAATCCACTCTCCCAAACACCATATACCCGACAACCTCAGTTTTATGTCTCGTTTCCCGGTTGCGGGACTGTTCTTCATCGACCTGTATGTCGATCCCATAAGAGTCTTTGTTTTTCCACCGCAAGTTGGCAGCGTCTTGATCGTCAGTTGTTTGCATATCGGCAAGGAATGTCGGGATATCCGAAAAGGCCTGAGTATATTGAATCGTGTAAAACTTCTCTCGGACAACATCCAGAGTCCTGTCGACTTCAAAGGTCAGATTATCAATTACTCCAGCCGAGGGTTCCCAAGCAATGTAAGAAACAGTTTCGGCGGCATGCTTCTGGGCGTTGAGTTCTTGCTCCTGCATGCGAAATTCAAACCCGGTTGTGGTAATGTTTCGTAACCTGGTGGTCACCGCATCTGCCTCATTAACACTTGAGACAGCCGTAATGACGACAGGCACCACCCGAAAGGGTTGATCAAAAGTCACCGTTGCAAATTTTTTGGCACTATCTGTTTCAAAACTACCTGCCTCTACCATGGTCCCGTTAGCTAGCGTGTAACTACCGCGCTCCATGGCAATATAGCCGACGGTCTCATTGGCGTGCGCCTCATCCAGGTAATCCCATTCCTGAACACGGATTTCAAAGCCGTTGCTATCCACATTCCGGATTCGCACCACCGCAGGGTCGCTATCTTGCAGGCTTAGAGGTTTGCCCACAACTACCGGGTCAATAAAGGATTGGTTGAATGTTACCGTCTTCCAGGTCTGGTCGACAAGTACCTCACCTACCTCCAACTTCAAGGAGGCTGAAGGGAGCCTTAAATCGGGAACACCAGGGTCCGAACCAGAATTAACTTCGTTACCGTCCAGAACCCCGTCATTATCTGCATCCGCGTCCAAAAGATTTATGATCCCATCCCCATCGTAATCCGCATCCCAGTTATCCCCCCATAAAGCCAGTTCTTCGCCATCGTTGATCCCATCATTGTCCGTGTCGGCATTGGAAGGATCGGTGTTCTTGTTATACTCTTCTAAGTTATTCAGGCCGTCCCCGTCTACGTCCTCGTCAGGTTTATCAACTTTATTCTCTCTCTCCCAATCATCGGGCATGTCATCATTATCGTTATCATTGATGTTAGTAGAGCTGGGGATTACTAGATTGCCAGCAGCATCCGTTATATTGCTCACAGTCAAGGTAAAGATGTGATGAGCGGGAATGGAAGTCATGGCCAGCCGATAAGAATTGCCGCTGGGACTGGTAATATCATTCCCGTCCACCGAAGGCGTAGCAAAGTTCAAGGAGGGACTGAACCTATAGTTAGCTTCCTTAGTGGCATTTTGCATTTCGTTTTCAGTGTATGTAACGTCAATGGTATTGGCAGTATGATCAATGGCGGGAAAATCCATGATAGATGGAGACGTGGTATCGGGAGCAGGATCGGTTGCAAAAGCCACCTCGTCTGAAGTTTCAGGTCCATTTCCAGAACCATCGGCAGATCCTACACGTAAATAGTATGTCGTGTCGGCGTCGAGCCCTGTCAGGGTGATACTGTGACTGGTCACCATGCTACTACCGTTCTTGCTGTTAGGGTAACTTCCCCACGTACTGCTGTCCACCCCATACTGTACCTGGCTGTCACTCAGTTCATCAGTTGTCCAAGTAATCACAGCGGTAGTATCAGACTTGGAGGCCACTTGTACGTTAGAAATGACTGGTGGATT
>DAOVAK010000782.1 GCA_030671095.1 Deltaproteobacteria bacterium
GAGAGGACGTAATCATTCATGGTGCTGCGCAAAACAAACACCAGGATCGCCCCAGCCAAAATCAGCATGGGGAAAAACCACCTCAGCCGATTCCATCCCATCATGCTCACTCCTCAGTCTTCCGGCCCAAAAGCCCAGTAGGTAAAACAAGAAGGATCAATATCAGGGTCGTGAACACAAATGCATCCCGATACGAGGAATAAATGGGTGGCAAGAGACCTACAAAAAGGACTTCACCGAACCCAAGAAGATAGCCCCCGAGCATGGCACCTGGTATAGATCCTATCCCCCCAATGACAGCGGCCACAAATGCCTTAAGTCCCGGCACAAAACCCAGCAGTGGGTCGATTTGGCCATATTTCCCTCCCCACATCATACCTGCCACACCAGCAAGACCGCTGCCTATGGCAAAAGCCAACATGATGGTGCGGTTGATGTTGATGCCCATCAGGCGGGCCACATTCAGGTTTTCCGCCGTGGCTCTCATGGCCATCCCCAATCGTGTGAATCGAACCAGTAAAACCAGAAAGACCATCAGAACCACAGCAATGACCACAATGGAAAAATCGATGGCACGGAGAGAAACCGGTCCGAAATTAAAGATAGTCTGAAGATAATCGGGGCAAAAAAAGTTCCTAGGTTGAGCTGTTAACAATAAAATACCGAGATTTTGCAAAAGGATGGAAATGGCCAGTGAAGTGATAAACCCGGTCGCCTGGGGCGCGCCTCTCATGGGCCTGAAGGCTGCGCGCTCGATGAGTATTCCCATGAGTGCTCCCGCGATGAAAACCAATATGATAATCACCGGAAAAGGGATTTTACCGCTTATGACCAGTCCCAGGGTCACAAACGCACCGATCATAACGATGTCTCCGTGGGCGAAATTGATCAATCGAATGATCCCATAGATCATGGTAAAACCGATGGCCACAAGGGCATACATGCTTCCCAAAACCAGACCATTCACCAATTGCTGTGCAATATACCCGCCCATCAAGTTGCCCCCAGGTATGCCTTGCGAACCTCTTCGTTTTCTGCCAACTCTCTACCAGTCCCGGAAAGTGTAACGCGGCCGGTCTCCATGACGTAAGCCCTTTGAGCCAATTCCAGGGCCATACGGGCATTTTGCTCCACCAGAAGGATTGTAGTGCCCTGGGCGTTAACCTGCTCAAGCATTTCGAATATGACCTCCACCAGGATAGGCGCAAGACCCAGGGAAGGCTCGTCAAGGAGAAGCAGCCGGGGCCGGCTCATCAGGGCTCGCCCAATGGCTAGCATCATCTGTTCCCCTCCCGAAAGACTACCTGCCGACTGTCGCCTTCGTTCCTCCAGGATTGGAAAGAGTTCACAGACCCATCGAAGGTCCGATTGTATTGCCTGTTTGTTCTTCCGGAGATAGGCACCGATCAGTAAATTCTCCCACACATTGAGGTCGGAGAAGACCTGGCGCCCCTCAGGGCAGTGGGAGATCCCCATGCTTACAATCTCTTCTGCCGGCGCCCTGGTAATATCCTGTTGGGTTCCATCCGGGTCAGGCCTGAATAAAATTTTGCCCCGGCGGGATCGAGTGAGCCCGGAGATGGTAGAAAGTGTTGTGGTCTTTCCTGCCCCGTTTGCTCCAATCAGGGCCACAATCTCCCCGTGTCTCACTTCCAAACTCACACCTTTAAGGACATAGGTCTGCCCGATATACGCGTGACTATCTCGAACTTCAAGCATGTCCTTCTCCCTTGGACTTACCCAGATAGGCTTCTATTACTCGATGGTCATTCTGGATCTCCTCAGGGGTCCCAAGACAGAGGAC
>DAOVAK010000039.1 GCA_030671095.1 Deltaproteobacteria bacterium
AAAGTGTTGGCATTTGCTGTTGTCTAGTCGGAGGCAATGCCGGTCTCCGAAAGGTGATATCTCAGAAAAAATTCCACCCAAACTCCGCAGTGGTCTGATCTTTGAGGCTTTACGCCCATTAACTAATCGCAGAATGTCCCGTTCCTATTTAGGAAATCTTTCTCAAAGTCTCAAAGATCAGACCACCGGCAAGGAGCAAAATAGATATCACCTTGAGGAGATTGGCATTGCCGGAGAATCGACTATCCTACTAAAACTTGGTGGTTCAAAAGATTATGCCAACACTTTTGAACGTTACTAATTTATTAACATATAGATATATTGAACTTAATTTGGCCTATAAACGCTTACTCCTCTGCCTCACCACAAATAGCGTCGCTCATCGATGTTGGATTCCAGAAACTGCCGTAAAACGCCCGTTCCCGAGCAACCGTCTGATTTTTCTATGCAACCTGCCAATCGCATATGACAAGAACGATCAGAAAGGTGAGTATAGAAAAAAAGGTCCGGATAATCAAGAAACCTATTCCTGGGCATCAAAGCCTTGTGATGGAATATCATTGTAAGAATTAAGGTCCTATATTGACAAAGGTGAAAAGATGACTACTTTTTAGTCCCCCAATTTGGGTTTTTATCCCCCTAGAAAGGAGGGATTCTGATGAAAACGCGTGATAAAAAGAGCCAAAAAAAAGCCAAAAAAAGGGTTAATAAGGATGTCACGAAAAAGGGCGGCAGTTCGAGAGGCGGAAAAGAGGCAAGAGCCAAAAAAGGAAAGTCCGACCTTCGGGCCACGTTTATGCAAAATATTCTAGATAAAAGGAAAGAGCTGGAAAAGACATTAGAGCGCCTAATAGACAGCCAGAAAGAATATGATGTGCAGCTAAGTGGAGGAGACCTTATTGATGAACTTGATCAGGCTCAGCGTGAGATTTCAGCCAGCAGTTACTACCCCATCATTGAACGGAAAACCAAGGAGTTGAGAAAGATTGACCTGCTGATCAACAGGATGTCAAAAGCGGGAGCTTTTGGACTGTGTGAAGGGTGCGGAAAACGGATCCCTAAGAAGCGACTATTGATCGTCCCAGAAGCCACTCTGTGTGTCTCTTGCCAGAGAGAGCTGGAAAAAATTGATCTGCAGAGAAGTGTTGAGGCGAAGGCCGTTACGGGTTATGGGGAAGGACAAGGGAGCGAATGGAACTCTGATGGTTTTGATGAAAAGGGCCATCGGGCTCTGAAGACTCAAATGAATACGTTTTCAATAAATGATATCCGAGGGACAGAGGCGGATAATGATTTTGCGCAAAATGTGAATGGGAACTGAACTCAACACACCCTTATAATTGCCACATCCCACCAAAGAGTTCCTGATCAGATGGAGCCCCACTCCTTTACAGAAGGGAAAAGGGATCTGTCCGTGTGAGGAATAAACTTCGCCGCGCTGAAAAGATTCATGAACTCCTGATTTACATTGAGTTCTATATAGGTCAGCCGATCCCGTATTTCGTATATTTCCTCCCTGGCCGTAGCCGACAAAAGGGCCAGACTAGCTCCGCTCAGGGAGGTATTGCCCAGGGGCTTGTAAGTTTCGGGAGCAAGATCTGGAATCATGCCTATGGTAATGGCTGACTGGGGATCTATGTACGAACCGAATGTACCCGCAATATAGAAATTTCTGATATCTTTTATGGAGACATTTATCATACGGGTGATGGCGGTCAGGATGGTGTACATAGCAGCCTTGGAGCGTATTAGTGCATCAATGTCCGGCTGACTCAGGGTCAACTCCTTCCCTGTGGCCGAATCTTGAGAAAAAACCAGAACAAAGTGATTCACCCCATCCACTTCTTTTAGGCGCCTTCCACACTTGCTCTCCACATACCTTCCCCGCAAATCGATCATTCCCGCCAAAAAAAGCTGGGCCACCAGATCGATCAGTCCTGAGCCGCATATGCCAACCGGTGACTTATTTTCAATGGTCCTTATCCGAAATTCACCCGTCTCAGGATCAGCAATCACCTTGTCTATCACGCCAGGCCCAGCCATCATTCCCATCTGTGCCACCCCGCCCTCCAGCGCAGGCCCGGCTGCCCCTGCACAGCCCATGAGCCACTCCCTGTTACCTAAGACCACTTCCGCATTGGTCCCCACGTCCACCAAAATGGAAGTCTCATTTTTATGAGTCATACCCGAGGCCAGGATCCCCGAGATCAAATCACCCCCCAAATAGCTGCCCACATTGGGGATAACCATAACCGGAGATTGGGGGTTGATCGCAACGCCCAGCTCAGTCGCCTTTATCAGCTCCGGTCTGTTTATGGCGGGGATATAGGGTTCTCGGCATATCCAGAAAGGATCCAGTCCTAGGAAGAGATGGGTCATGGTCGTATTTCCTGACACGGACATGCCGACAAGGGAGGCCGTCCCGATATTATTTTTTTGGGCCAGTTGAGCGATTTCCTCATTCAGCCTTTCTATGAGGGATCTTTGCAGTTCTGCCAATCCCTCTTTTTCTGCTGCAAAATGGATTCGAGTCAAAATATCCTGGCCGACTTCAACCTGCGGGTTGAGAAAAGAGCTCTCATCTTTGATCTCGCCAGTGGTAAGATCCAAAAGTCGAATCACAACCGTTGAGGTGCCCAAATCCACAGCTAGGCCATAGATGGGAGTGCCGTGCCCTGATGGGAAAAGCTCCACCAGATGCCACGAATTTGCCTCCTTATAAAGAATCGCTTCAACCTCATACCCATATTCCCTCAGAGAGGAGGGAATCTTTTTGGCAAGCCTGAAATCTATGGTCACCTCCTCCCCATCCAGCGCCTTTCTAAGCCCCCCCAGCAATCTGTCCACATCGCCTCTGTTATCTTTTAGGCTGGGAGCGGCCATCTCAGGGGAGACTTTGACTATCCACCTATCCTTCTCCATATCCTTTATGCCTGGTTTCTCTTTTTCTTGTTCGTCCATGCTCCTCCTTACTTTCCATCATCTATTGTCGCATCAAAATGCCCAATTCGCCCTTTTCCACCAAAAGCCGGGCTTTAGCGGAAAAGAGGGCTTCAATTACAATTGACAGTTCTCTCCTAAAGAAAGATAATTTGTAACATTTTAGCCCTTTGAAACAGCCGTGCAAGAACTCTTGGTGGGCTGAGCGGGGTTCTCTGGGGCGGCCAAAAACCTTCCTAAAATTTTTCTCTCGGAAAATTTTAGATAACGCCCCCGGTCCCCGGGGGCTTCTAAGCCTCCCGAGAGCATTCGGGAGGCACTTTATAAAATCCTTCAAGGGATTTTATTGACAGAACATGGCCATCAGAGATATCCCACTTTGTGCGCCATACTTAAGGGCAGTGCGCAAATTTTTTGGCCCCTCCAGAGAATGCCGGTTAGCCCAGGGGCTTTTCAAATGCCTAAAGTATTACGATAATTTTTATTTGTTCATATTTCTTCTTTAGGAGCAAGATACTTGAGTACTCGCCCTATCATCGGTATCACCATGGGTGATCCTTCAGGAATTGGCCCTGAAATTATTATAAAAGCACTCTCAGATTCAAGTATTTATGAGATCTGTCATCCGGTCGTGCTAGGGGATCCGGGTGCGCTGTCCGTGGAAATTGATGGACTGGAACTGAAGCCCTTTAACGAAATTTCAAGGCCTCCCGAAGCTGAAAGCAGATCAGAAGCGATAGATCTTATGGCCATCTCCCACCTGCAAAGGGAATCCATCATTCCAGGGAATCCGACTGTTGAAGGTGGAAAAGCGATGGTGGAATACATCATCAGAGCCGTAGAAATGGCGCAAAATGGGGACCTGGGGGCCATAGTCACGTGCCCAATTAACAAGGCCCTGATGCATGAGGCCGGTCACTTTTTTGAAGGGCATACCCAGTTGATAGCCCATCTTACAAATACTGAAGACTACGTCATGATGCTTGCGGGCGAGAGGTTGCGTGTGGCCCTTGTCACCATACATTGTGCACTGAGTGAGGTCTCGACCTGCCTGGATGATGAAATGATTTACAAAACCATAACCATTACTTCACAGACCCTCCAGCTAGATTTTGGACTCCTAACGCCGCGACTCGCTGTGGCAGCCCTTAATCCCCATGCTGGCGAGTCCGGACTCTTCGGATCAGAGGAAGATGAGATCATTAGGCCTGCCATCGAGAGAGCCAGGGCTGAGGGCTGTCAAGTGGAGGGCCCTTTTCCGGCAGACACCCTATTTCACCGAGCAGCAGCAGGGCAATTCGACGCGGTCGTGGCCATGTATCATGATCAGGGATTGATTCCTCTGAAACTTCTTCATTTCTCTGATGCGGTCAACGTCACGCTGGGACTTCCCATCATTCGGACTTCGGTGGACCATGGAACGGCTTATGATATAGCCGGAACGGGCATTGCAGATGCCTCCAGCCTCAAGGCAGCTATCCGAATGGCCGTTAAAATGGCTGAAAATAGGGCAAGGGGGAAAAGGGCTGTCTAGTTGAGTTGTCAAGTTGTTTAGTGGTTGAGTGGTCAAAGAAGTGGAACGTGCTTTAGAAAACGACTCAACGACTCAACCAAAGCGCAATGACAAATGATAAATGAACGCATAAAAATAAGGGGTGCCAGAGTACATAACCTGAAAAACATCTCCTTGGATATCCCTCGAAATCAACTTGTCGTCATTACTGGCCTTTCTGGCTCCGGCAAATCCTCCCTTGCCTTTGATACCATCTATGCGGAAGGTCAAAGGCGATACGTGGAATCCCTCTCTGCCTATGCCCGCCAATTCCTAGAGCAGATGGACAAGCCGGATGTGGATACCATAGAGGGGCTTTCACCGGCCATTTCCATTGAACAGAGAACCACAAGCAAGAACCCCCGATCCACAGTGGGGACTGTGACAGAAATATACGACTATCTAAGGGTGCTGTTTGCCAGAATTGGCCACCCCCACTGTCCTGAGTGCGGTTTGGAAATCAGCTCGCAGACCACACAGCAGATTGTCGATCAGATTCTGGATATGAGGGAAGGCACTAAGGTGCAGATATTGGCTCCTCTCATCGAAGGGAGAAAAGGAGCACACATCCAACTGCTCCACCGACTCCGAAAAGACGGATTCACCCGGGTCAAAATTGACGGGCAGATAAAATTGCTGGACGAGAATATTGTCTTAGACAAAAACAAAAAACATGACATAAGTGTCGTCGTGGATCGTCTCATCATTAACAAAAGTATAAAAAGACGTCTCACTGATTCCATGGAGCTTACCCTCAATCTCTCAGGGGGACAGGCCATTCTGGATCTTATTGACTCAGGAGAGATTTTCTTCAGTCAAAAAGCGGCCTGCACCCAGTGCGGGATCAGCATTCCAGAACTGACGCCACAGATGTTTTCTTTTAACAACCCTCAAGGTGCATGCTCGGAGTGTAGTGGGCTTGGCACAAAGAGGTATTTTGACCCAGATCTGATTATCCCTGATCAAGATCTGTCATTGAGGGAAGGAGCCATTGTTCCATGGACAAACCGTCATTCCGTATATTTCACGCAAATGCTCGATTCTCTGTGCCAGCATTACCAGATAGATATTTACACGGCATTTAAAGATCTTCCCAAAAAGGTAAGGGAAGTGTTCCTCAATGGTTCAGGAGATGAAGAAATCAAGTTTTATTATGAGAAAGACGACCGTCGATACGACTATACCCGGCCCTTTGAAGGTGTCATTCCCAACCTGGATAGGCGTTATCATGAAACGGACTCCTATCATATTCGGGAAGAGATAGAGAGATACATGAGCATTAGACCATGCCCGGGATGCGGGGGAGCAAGGCTAAAACCCATCAGTCTCGCCGTTAAGGTGGGGGACAAGCCCATTCACGAGATCACCGCTCTCCCTATCGAAAAGGCCCATGAATTTTTCCAGCACCTAGATCTTGACCGCAAGGAGCGCGAAATTGCCGAGAGAGTCCTCAAGGAGATCAAGGAGCGCGTTGGTTTCCTTAAAAGCGTAGGCGTTGACTATCTCACCCTTGACCGATCCTCTGCAACCCTTGCAGGCGGAGAGGACCAGAGGATCAGACTGGCTACCCAGATCAGCTCGGGTCTTGCAGGGGTGCTCTATGTCCTGGACGAACCTACCATCGGCCTACATCAAAGGGATAATCTCCTCCTTTTGAAGAACTTGAGGCATCTGAAAAACCTGGGGAATACGGTACTCGTCGTGGAGCATGACCCGGAAACGATTCTTTCTGCAGATCACGTAGTGGACATGGGACCAGGGGCTGGCGTGAAGGGTGGTGAGGTGGTCTTCCAGGGGCCCCCCGAGCAATTGATGAAGAATGAGGATTCTTTGACAGGGCAGTATCTTTCAGGAAAGCGTTCGATCCCCATCCCTCGGTCTAGAGGAAAGGGAAACGGTAAAAGCCTGCTCATCGAAGGGGCTCAACAAAATAACCTGAAAAATCTCCGGGTGGAGATACCCCTTGGAACGTTCACGTGTGTGACGGGGGTTTCTGGTTCAGGCAAGAGCAGTTTGATAAACGAGACCCTATTTCCACTCCTAGCTCAAAGACTCTATCGGTCCAAGGCAAACGTTGGGAAAGTGCAATCTATTAAAGGGATCCACCATATTGATAAAGTCATAAATATTGATCAAAGTCCTATAGGTAGGACGCCACGCTCCAATCCTGCCACCTACACTGGAGTTTTCACCCACATACGGGAACTCTTCTCAATGCTCCCTGAGTCGAAAATGAGGGGATACAAGGCAGGAAGATTTAGCTTCAACGTGAAGGGGGGAAGGTGTGAGGCTTGCAACGGGGATGGTATCATCAAGATAGAGATGCACTTTTTACCCGACGTCTATGTCACCTGTGAGGCCTGCAAGGGTCTCCGCTTTAATCGAGACACCCTTGAAATCAAATATAAGGGGAACCACATTGCCCACGTCTTAGACATGACCGTCAACCAGGCATACACCTTTTTCGAAAACATACCCAATATCAAAAACAAACTCAAGACCCTGGTTGATGTGGGACTTGGCTATATTAAACTCGGTCAATCTGCGACGACCCTCTCAGGCGGGGAAGCGCAGAGAGTGAAACTCTCAAGGGAATTGAGTAAAAGGGGCACAGGGAGGACTCTCTATCTGCTCGATGAACCCACCACCGGTCTCCATTTCGCAGATATCCAGAAACTCCTCGAGGTGCTAAATTATTTGGTAAGTCTTAATAACACTGTTGTGGTCATCGAGCACAATTTGGATGTGGTAAAAACCGCAGACCATATCATCGATCTTGGACCGGAAGGAGGTGAAAAAGGCGGTTATCTTGTGGGGGCGGGAACACCAGAAAAGATTGCAGAGATCAAGGGATCCTACACCGGCCAGTTCCTCAAAAAAGCCCTTCATAACAAATGTTAAGAGATTAGAGCAGGTGGGCTTGTTTAGAAAGCTGTCAACGGAAAATTGAAAACGGGCATGCTCTATCGATCAACGAGCTCGCTCTGGATTCCCTTTAACGCTAATTCATTGTGCTCTTTCTTTGCACGAGCGTGCTGATAGAAAGCCCCAGTGTAGAGGTGGCACTTACCGCTATTCCCCTTAATAACATATGGACAGTATCCGAGTCCAAGAAGCGTAAGTCTCATCTCGTTAAGTACCTCTTCGGAACCATAAGTTCCTATGAGGTTGGCATACCTTGTATGTCTGGAATTTCCTTCTCCTATTCCCTTCTTTGTTGCAAGAGCCTCAGCTTCATCTCTGCTTTGAAAGTGACCGGCAAAGACCCTGTACCATACGCCCTTAGGCCCAAGATCGATTTTTACCCAGTAGGGGGAAACGCCCTTTCGCTGGAAAATGGAAACTGCATTGCGGGCTCGATCAATGGTTTTGAAAGACCCAAGGTAAATGGAATAGGGGTACGTTTCTAAACTCTCTCCCTGAACAGCTTCAATTTTGGGGATATTGTGACCAAGCAGATTAGTTGTTGCGGGGTCAGGTTTTTCGGCTCGGATTCCTTGTTTTGCTGTCTCAACTGTTTCCTGGGATTTCTTCAAGATTGACGCGGCTGGCTTCTTTTCAAACGCCTTGTTAGGTTGCTTTTTGGGGACAGACGTCCGAATGATCCCCTTCTTATCTGGGTTCAACGCCTGCCCACCTTTTATGAAAGCCAATGGTGCAATTTGGGCCAAGAGAATCGAGACAACAAAGCCTAGCAAAACAAACATCAACCCCACTCTTAAGATTTTCGAAGGGCGCGGTGCTTTTTTTTTGGCTAGTCTCTTCTTTTTTGTGGCTCCGGCTTTTGCGCTGGTATTTGAAGTACGTTCTGCCCTGATCTTCCCAAATTCAGAAGTGTTCTCTCGACTATCATCTCTCTCTTCAGATAATGACTCTGTGTCAACCGTGGATTTGTAATCTGAACCTCGCGTGGCTTTCCTTTTCCTGATCTCTTGTGTGGCCTCTGCATTACGGAAAAGGCTCGCCAACAATTCCCCGCTGTCAGAAAAGGATTTGTTCGTCCTTTCAGGCTCAATACGCCTCTGATTCATTTTTTTGTCTCCTGCCAAACCTACCTAAATAAGAAAACCCCACCTCTCTGCAAGAAATGGGGTCATGGTATGGAGTCCGTATCGATCGGTATTGAGCTTCGAGGGTATTGCTCCAGAGACATTAGAGCGAGTTGAAATCCATTAGGGTCTCATCAAATTGAATCCCGAGAACATAACAGCCCTCAGCTTCCTCGCCTGGTTTCTTACTCTTATGTCTGACAGTCCCGTCTACCTTAATCACGGTTTGTGGAGCAAAGAGCGTTATATCTTCAAGCCTGTCCCCTTCTTGCACGGCTTCAAAGAGCTCAGAGTCCTTTTCACTCACAAGTATTCCAACGCCTTGTGTAGAATAGTCAAGCACAGCGAGCTCATATTTCTTCTCTTTTTTGGATCCCGTCCTTGATTTAAGCACGACGCTGATGAACTCCGGTATCTCATCACTGTTTCTGTTTCGTCTCCGCCTTTCAGGAAGCTCGATGGATTCTGGGAAACTCACGACAAGCTCGCTGTCGGGGTCGTCGCTGCGAGGACCAAGATACTGGATTCTAAAACTACAGAATGAATTGGTGAGCAAGAATTTGAAAAGGAGATGAGTCCCCGGCTTAATAGAGGTATTCCCCTCCTCCGGGGTTAGCCTCTCGATGACCAGGTGAGGCCCATTTCCGTATCTAGAATGAACGCCCCCGTAGTTGGCCTTGATGATCTTGGAGGCATAAGAAGTCACCCGGCCCTGGATCTGGGCTCTGATTTCCCGCCCCTGAGATATTAGAAACTCTATCGTTTCCCTTATCGTCTGTCTGTCTCTTGCCGTGTACAGCGTCATGGAAACCTCACTTCTTAGCCCGTTGAGAAAGACTAATTCTATTCTTTGCAAACCCCTTGCCATACTCATACAGCAGAAATAATCTTGAGATTCCAACCGCTTAAACCACCTCCGGAAAAGGCCGAATTTAGCCATTGACAAAAATTGTCAAGGCTGAACAAATTTCAGCATGATTTTTCACGAGACAGGGCTCTTAAGTGCCTCTGATCAAAACGAAAAACTTGGAATTCAACAACCCATTAACCTCTTAGTTACCCGAAAGAAAGACAATGCCCTTAAGGGTTGGGCCCAAATTTTAAGGGCTTTATGCAGATGGGATCAGATTGCGTGGTGGGTTTTGAGGGGGCAGAAGGTGTTTCTGAAAATTATTCCACTTTGCTTAGATGATAAGCTAAGTCATCAAGCTTCACACTGAAGTCCACATTTTCCAAAAGACAACCTTTCGGCTGCCTCAGCTGAACAGGGGAAAAATTAAGAATGGCCTTTATGCCAGTTTCTATCAGCATGTCCGCCGCAGTCTGGGCCTGTGAGGGCTGAGTGGCTATAACACCCACCTCAATGCCCAAATCTTGCGTCAAGGTCTTTAGCTTTTCAACAGGCTGAATGATCAGGCCACATGGCAGTTCTTTGCCGATTTTTTGAGGGTCCACTTCAAATGCAGCCACAAATTTGTAACCCCTTTTCGCAAAATTCGCATTTTCTACGAGGGCCATCCCCAGATTTCCTATTCCCACGATGCCCATTTTCCATTCACGGTCTGAAACCAGGATCTTTCTAATCTCCTTGAGAAGATCCAGCACATCATAGCCAATGCCACGAACGCCGAACTCTCCAAAATAGGAAAGATCCTTCCTTACCTGAGCCGGGTTCACATTACAGAGCTCGGCCAGCCTCTCGGAAGAGACTAACTGTTCACCGTTCTCCAGTAGCCTCTCCAGCGGTCTGGAGTACAAGGCGATACGCTCGATGGTGGCATCAGGTATTTTTGATTCCTTGACCATGAATACCCTTTGAAGCAAAGCCCTTCTCTTTATCGGTACGAAGGAGCAATTTTATTGGGAAGAAAACCTTTCATTATTTTACACTATTTCAAAGGCATTGTGAATTTTTGCACATGGCAAAGGGAAAAAAAGGGCCCATTGAACTCAGGCCCCCTTTTCTTAAGGTATCCTAGCCTCCAAGGTGTTTCATAACGTCTTCCAACCCTGGGAGTTTGAAGACCATGATAAAGCAAATCAGCAGGGCGTAGATGCAGAGAGACTCGATAAGAGCCAGACCGATAATCATGGTGGTCATGATCTTTCCGCCCGCCTCGGGGTTCCTGGCCGTCCCCTGGAGCGCCCCATTAATGGCATGACCCATACCAAGGCCCGTCCCAAAGGCGGCTACCCCGATACCGAAACCGCAGGCAATGGCAATAGCAAAATAGATCCAAACGGCAGAAGATTTGCCTGAGCCCTCATGTGCCAAGGCCACTGAGGCCATTCCGAGAATCAGAACCACTGCTAAAATGCCAGTAACAAGTTTTTTCGACATATCAACCTCCTTCTCTATTTATTCGCCTTCTTCCAAAAATTGCAATGTACAAATTTTACAGCTCACCACAAAACATCGATCATTGGTGAATCTGTGCCTTCAAAATTCTCATCGAACCTCCATTTCTTTTCAACCCCTCACTCCAGTACTGCAATACTCCATGACTCCAACACTCCCTCCGGGGCGTAGGCCCTACGGGCCGGAGGCCACTCAGGGCGGAGCCCTGAGTTCCTAGTGTGCCTCTTCCATGGCACCAGCGAAATACACAATGGAAAGGAGCATGAACACAACGGCCTGTATAAAGCTTACCAGAATCCCCAAGAATAAGATCGGCAGTGGCGCCAGATAAAGACCTGCAAGGGCGAAAAGGATGCCGAGAATCTTCTCCTTACCAAAGATGTTGCCAAAAAGTCGGACGCTCAATGACATGACGCGAGCGAGGTGTCCAATCGCTTCAATGATGAACATCAACGGGGCCAACACCCAGACAGGTCCAAGGAAATGCTTGATATATTTGGCACCATGCAACTTGATCCCAATGGCATGGGTTAAGATAAAGGTGCATATGGCCATGGACAAGGTCGTATTGATGTTGGCGGTGGGCGAGAAGAAACCGGGCACAAGTCCTATCAGGTTGCATAGGAAAATGTAGAGGAAAATAGTGGCAATGTAGGGAAAGAAAGTTCTTCCC
>DAOVAK010000106.1 GCA_030671095.1 Deltaproteobacteria bacterium
GGCTGTAGTTTAATCGAGGATAGTTTCCAAAACGGAAACCATAAGCCCAAAAAAAATTTAACTTCAAAAGTACGCACTAAACTCCACTTAACTATCGCGTATATGACAATTTCATCATGTTCATGACAAGAGCCCTTAAAATCAAGTGGACCCTTTTTGCACACGGATTCTGGATTCGATTGAATCCATTTTCAGGTTGCGCTTATAGGAGTACATCACGGCTAAAATCTTGGCCCTTTTTTTGCCGATACTTCTGCCGGTATGAGGAATTCTAGAATCGAAGTAAATACTATCCCCTTCATTTAATATGTATTTTTTATTGTCATAAATAAATTCATGGACTCCTTCAAGTATATACATGAATTCTTCACCATCATGTGAAAAGATGGCTCTTTCATCAAAGGCTGGCATGAGAAGAAAAGGTTCCATATTCTTTCCACTTTTTTCATGTGCTAAAGCCTCATAGTGATACCCTTCAAGGGTTGCACTTGAGATCTTTTTCCCTGCACCTTTTCGGACGATGCATAGATCGATATCTCCAGGTAATTCCAACTCTCCAGCTGTCAAAATGGTTACATCCACATTAAGAGCATTAGCAATCTTGCTTAATGTGGAAAGAGGGGGAGCTGTGTCTGATTTTTCAATTTTTGAAATATATCCTTTGGTTAAGCCACTAAGTTCTGCTAATCTCTCTTGAGACATATTAGCGTCTAAACGTATCTTCTTTATATTCTTTGCTATCTGTTTTTCATCCATTCTGCGACAACTCAATTATTTCTCAATCCATCTATAGGAATTCAAGAATAGAAATTTCTTCGGGTTAAGGCTACCTAAACGGTTTGAATTTTGGCAAACTGAATTCTTCATTAATATCCTCCCATGTCACCTCTAGTGGCATGTCACACCTCACGTCTTGGGGGTTACAACCGAGTATATTGCTCAGCAGACGTGGGCCCTCTTCAAGTTCTACGATGGCAGTTACGTAAGGGAGGTCATTCTCAAATGCCTGGTGAAACGCCTGATGGTAGACTGCAAAAGTGTAAACCTTGCCTTTGCCACTGGCTCTAATCCATTCCGCATCGTTTGAATAGCACATCGGGCAAATGATGGATGGGGGCCAACGAACATGACCGCAATTTCTGCATTTTTGGAATCTCAACTCGTGTTTCTTGCAACCTTCCCAAAATGGTTTCGTATCCGGATTCGGCTGCGGTAGCGGCTTCTCGTAAGACATTGCCAATCATAACCTCCGCAATATGATACAGGCGTGAGTCTGTAATATCCCGCCATTGTCACTGCACAAGACAAACTCAGGCTCTTTGGTATCGGTCTTGGGTCCCAGTTGCCTCTCTCCGCAGCGGCCCATGATCTGCATGGCACCCTCTGTGATTTGCGTAAGACCCATGAAATAAGCCTCTGACAATTGTCCTCCTGAAGTGTTGACCGGTAGTCTCCCGCCAGGTGCAATTGTCCCACCTCGAAACCAATCTTCCCCTTCGCCCGGTCCGAAGAATCTATAATCCTGCAACGTAATTTCCACGGTGTAACTGAAGCAATCATAGATCTGGCAGGCATCGATATCATCGATCGTGATCCCTGCCATTTCAAATGCTATTTCACCAGCTATCTTGGCCCCGGTTGGTCCGGCCATGGTGGTCGATAGTTGAACGTCACAAGATGGGTTGTGCTGACCAATTCCCATAATAACAGCCGGATGGTGTTCTAAGTCTTTCGCCCTCTCCAGAGACGTTACAACATAGGCCCGTCCACCATCGTTCACCAGGCGGCGGTCGCAGGATCGGAACGGCTCCACCACCCAGCCAGCGTTATAATAGTCCTCAAAGGTTAAGGGATGATCATACATAATGGCTTTTGGGTTAAGATTGGCCCATTTGCGTTGTCCAACCGCGATTTGCTTCCAGGTTTCGGGCCCGGTATGGAAGGTGTGCATGGCCCGTCGGGCTGCCATTGCATAATCAGCGACCCCCCAGAAGTGGCCAAATGCTGCCTTGTCACCCTGAATTTGAGCAAGTCTACGACCTCTCGATGAGGGGTTGTCCGCATAACATATGACGACATAATTACAAAGACCCGCTTCAAGGACACCAATGGCGTAGTGAAGATGGGAGCGAGCACAGTTGGCCTCCTGGCTCAATACTGTGGGAGATAAGCCCAAATGTTGGGCAACAAGATAGGGTGTCACTTCTTCTTCGTTTGGCATCAACTGGAAGAAGCGATAACAAATCAGTCCATCGATGTCTTCTCTTTTTAAGCCAGCATCTTTAATGGCATTCGCACAGGCCTCGACATAGAAGCTGAGAGCTGTTCTGTGGGAAACTTGTCCGTGTTGTAGGGTATAGCCTATTCCCACGATCGCATATTGATCTTTCAGGCTCATTGGGTCACTTTCTGGGTATTGCCATTCAGTAGAGGATAAGCGTTTTCAAACTCTGTTGTGATCAGGAAACGCTCTGGTACCCAGCATTTCATTTCTGGAAGGAGTCGAACTAATTTTTGCTTAGCTCATTTCCTGTAATAGATATACAAGAGATCCCCCCCCAAATCGCCCCACCAAGGTTATGGGTCAAGCCTAATCGAGGGTCTTTTACCTGACGAGGCCCGGCCTTTTCCTGAAGCTGTTGATATACTTCGTATTGCATCCTTAAACCACTAGCACCTAAAGGGTGTCCGAAACACTTCAGCCCACCATCTGTATTTACCGGCAATTCGCCTTTCAACGCAAATGTTCCGGCTTCTATATCTTCTGCCGCCCTACCTTTCTTGCTCCAGCCTAAATCCTCATACACCAACATCTCATGAATTGTAAAACAATCATGTACCTCTGCGACACTCAACTCTGCACGGGGATCCTTTATTCCGGCCTCAGCGTAGGCCATTTTAGCGGCGCGAACATTCTCTTCAATGTGTGTAAAATCAAAGCCTTGACTGATGGGATCCCTGGAAGGACCCACACTGACTGCCAAGGATTTGATGTAAATGGGATCATCCCTGAAATCTTTCGCAAGATTCGCGCGAGTAACGATTGCTGCCGCAGCCCCATCACTGATTCCGCAACAATCCAGAACGCCTAGAGGTGGAGCTACGATGGGGGCACTCAACACCTGATGCACGGTTAGTTCGTTCTGATAATGGGCTTTAGGGTTCAAACGCCCGTTATGGTGATTCTTCACCGCAATCTCCGCCAAGAGCATTTTCCCCACGTCAGGGGCCAATTCATATTGGTGGAAATATCTCACTGCTAAATTCGCAAACATGGCTGGCGGAGAAAGCTCTAATTCTGTGCCGGTAGTACCCATAGTGCTTCTACCAATAACATTCGCAGGGGGCACACCGGCCCCTCCCGTGTCTTTGAGTTTTTCAACACCAACTGCCAATGCTATGTCACACGCGCCTGAGGCCACAGCATAAGCGGCTCCCCGGAGGGCCTCAGTGCCCGTTGCACACATATTCTCCACTCTAGTCACAGGGATGTAGTCCAACTTCAAAGGGGAGGATAGGCTGATTGCAGTATGCCCCGAGAAAACTGTACCCAACCAAGCCGCTTGAATATCCTTCAGTTCTATCCCCGCGTCTTCACATGCCTCATAGGTTGCTTCGGTGATTAAATCATCAACGCTCTTGTCCCACAGCTCTCCGAACTTGGTGCAGCCCATCCCGATTATGGCCACTTTGTCTCTGATTAGTCCCATATTGACTCCTTCCACATTATGGTTATGATACTGGCCTGGCTTTCCAAAAGTAATTATGGATACCACCCTTTTGGCCAAGCTTTCTAAAGCACATTTCCACCGGCATTCCCACTTTAATTTCAGAGGGTTCGCACTCTGTTACTTCACACATCACCCGACCACCACCTTCAAAATCAACCACACCCACAACCGCCGGTGACTCCTTGTTCGATGTTAAATAGTCTAACGTATAGGTAAAAATTTCTCCCTTTCTATTAGAGAATTTGTAGTCCTCAAACTTGTCCTTAGTTTGACAGTTTGCACACACCCTTTGGGGTGGATATTGAGGGGTACCGCATTCTTTGCACTTTGTTCCATAAAATGCCAGGACACTCTTACTCTCTCGCCACAAACAAGTAATGGACGGGGGCCGGGACTCAGGTCGAGCAGATTCCTGTAATGGCACTAAATCTCGCCAGTCCAGATACCTTTCATAACTAATGTGGATCTTTTTTTCTAAATGTTCCATCATCTTCTGGTTTCTATCGAACTCCTTGATATTCTCTGTAACTTTCAGGATCAAGGCATCAGCGCCATCTCCATAATTAGCAACCAAGATGAGATCGCCTGGACTTGCTTCATCCAATGCGGCAACCAACATCATAGGAAGTGCCGCCGTCCCGGTGTTGCCAATCGAGTCAAACAAAGGATCTTGGATTTGGGCTTCCATGTCGAAGCCGAGACGTTTTGCCAAACTGGCATGACTCCTCCTGTCAGGCGCATAATAGACAGCCTTAGAAAAATCCTTTTGCGTCAATTGGTATTTCTCCATGATTTTGGATATGACTTGCTGCATGGTTTTCATGTATCCTTCAGAGATAATGAACCTTTCCTCCCAAGACTGTGTAAAAGGGTCTCCTTCGAGTCTCCACATATCAAGCAGTTCGCTAAATACGGAATGGCTTCCTTCAATACTGGCGATAACATTTTCGTTCCCAATGGCTAAGGCCGCAGCGCCTTCTCCGAACAACTGTTCGAACTGGCCCTTTGCCCCTCCCATCCTACAGTCCGATGCAGCAACAATGATGTTCTGTGCTGTAGCGCTTTTGACCGCATCGGCCGCTGAATTCATGGCGATCGTGGCCGCCCTCAAGGAATCGGTGAAATCGGCTGTACGAGTCTCCCTAGGCAGATCAGCGGCAGCAGCCATGATGGTAGCTGCCTGCTTTTCTTTATATGGCGAGGTGGTGCTGGCAAAAAACAAACCATCTACTGGTTGCTGACCTCGGTTCATGCAGCCAAGAGTAGCAGCTACCGCCATTGTTAGACTATCTTCGTCATACTTAGCGACCGCCTTCTGACCTCCAATACTCCTTGTTCCCCAGGCTCGAGAGATTTCATCCCGACCTAGCCTGTATGCAGGAATATGGACTCCAAATGATGTAATACCGACCATGAATGACCTCCTTACAAAACTAAAACTCTCCTATCTCAACAACTCTATTGGCAAGTTCTTTTTTCAATCGTCGTCCTCCCTCCCCTAATCCCCAACTAACCGCTATCTGCGCTGCATCTGGGTTACTGCGGCTACGGCAGCAATCGCGGCTATTTTCTTTTTTTCCGAAAAGGGTTGAGGGAGCTTTTCCCCCAGAGAATATCCCTGCTCCAATATTCGCTTTATATGGTCGAACAGGCCGGTTTCCCTGTCGATAAAACCGGTATCCAGCTCTCCCTCCACATAGCGGGGGTTTTCCATGACCGCCATATGGAATGGAATGTTGGTTTTGACCCCGACAATGACGTATTCATACAGCGCCCGTCGCATTCTCTTGATGGCCTCGTTGCGGTCCTTACCCCAAGAGACCAGCTTCGATATCATCGGATCGTAGAAAGGCGGTATCGAGTAATGGGTGTAGACACCGCTGTCCGCCCGAACTCCGATCCCGCCTGGAGATCGGTAATTCTTGAGCTTGCCGGGTGAGGGAGCAAAGTCGTCCAACGGGTCTTCGGCGTTGACACGGCATTCGATGGACCAGCCGTTTATCCTAACTTCTTCCTGCCTTATGCTGAGGGGAAGTCCAGAGGCGATTCTTATCTGCTCCTTTACGATATCGACTCCCGTCACCATCTCTGTAACCGGGTGCTCGACTTGGATTCGGGCGTTTACTTCTAGGAAGTAAAATCTTCCGTCGGAGAAAAGGAACTCCATCGTCCCCGCTCCTTCATAGCCAACAAGTCTGGCGGCGTTAGCGGCTGTCTCTCCCATTTTGGCGCGCATGGCAGGACTCACCGCCGGCGATGGAGATTCCTCGATCAACTTTTGATGTCTTCGCTGGATAGAACACTCCCGTTCCCCTAAGTGAATAGTATTCCCCTTTGAATCTCCCAATATCTGAAACTCTATGTGGCGGGGATTGGATAAGTATTTTTCAATGTAGACATCACGAAGCCCGAAGGTAGTCTTCGCAATGGCCTGCGTAGATTTTAGCGCATTTGCCAATTCCCCTTTGTTTGCGACAATGGTCATCCCGATTCCCCCTCCCCCTCCGGAGGGCTTGATGATCACCGGATACCCAATCTCACGGGCTATATCTCTTGCTTGCCCGAATTCCGCCACGCATTCATCCGTGCCCGGCACCACAGGGACGCCCGCCTTTATCATCTTACGCCGGGCCCTTACTTTATCACCCATGAGCTCAAGCACCCTGCTTGATGGTCCAATAAACTTTATGCCCTTTTCTTCGCAGACGAGGGCAAATGTTGGATTCTCAGCAAGGAAACCGTAACCGGGATGGATAGCGTCTGCCCCGCTTTCCCTTGCTACCTCAATCACTTTTTGGATGTTGAGATAGCTCGCCGTGGCCGGCGGAGGACCGATGCAATAGGCCTCATCAGCATACTTGGCAAATAAGGCCTCTTTGTCCGCTTCAGAATAGATGGCAACAGAAACAATGCCCATTTCCCGGCAGGCACGCATGACCCGGATGGCGATTTCACCGCGATTGGCTATGAGAATCTTATTGAGCATTATTCCACCACCATCAAGATATCTTCAGGGGCGACCATCTCACCTTCACGGGCCCAAATCTCTTTTACCACGCCCTTGCGGGGTGAATTGACATGTCTCCTCATTTTCATGGCCTCGATAATTGCCACCAGATCGCCCTCATTTACATGTGCGCCCACCTTTGCTTCGATCGAAAGTATCAACCCCGCCATCCCGCAAAGCACGGCCCCCGCGGGTAATTCCTTCGGCCTCTTCGTTGTCTCCGGTCCCACTGCCTCCATAGTGCTTTCAGTTCTTCCGGCCCCATCCCAGGCTGGCGAGATCTTAACGTTGAATACTTCTCCATCCACATCCACGGTAAATTCTGTGGGGAAGTCGGGGGATGGGCTAACGGGCCCCGTCGCTTTGGCCACGGTCGGAGTTGCCGTCTCCTTAGTCTCGGCGCGCTTCACAGGTTTTCCTGGTATCAGGATCTTGAGCAAGAGATCGTCATCGGAAAGTTCCGGGCCGATTTCTCGACGTAGCTCTTCAACGGATTTATCGTATGCCTCGGGCTTCCAATTCTTAAATTGTTTGGCCCTGGGTAAGCTCATGACCCTATCCACGACGTTCGCGTCTATAGGGGCAACCGGCTCTCCGTAGTATCCCAGAACGTACTTGATGGCCTCATCAGTTATCTGTTTATACCGCTCGCCTGAGACCACATTCTCTATGGCCTGAGCGCCTACGATCTGTGAATAGGGTGTTGCCATCACGGGATACCCGAACTCCTTACGGACCAGAACGATCTCCTCCAGGAACTCGTCCAGGCGGTGTTCCATGCCCACCTCCCTGAGCTGTCGTGTAAGATTTGTCATCATTCCGCCGGGCACCTGGTGCTCAAAATGAAAGAGGTCGTATTCCATGGGTGCGCCGGTCGGGAACCCCTCTTTTTCGGCGATGTTTCTGAAATGAGAAGAAACGGCTTCGAGCGCCTCATCATCTATATTCGCCGTGAAGCCCAGTCGGCGGGCATTCTTTAGAATGTTTTCGATAGAAGGGTGAGACGTGCCATTGGCGAGTGGTGCGACTGCCGTATGCAAGGTTGTGACACCTGATTGAATCGCTTCCAGATAACACAGAGGAGCAAGTCCCGAATTACA
>DAOVAK010000702.1 GCA_030671095.1 Deltaproteobacteria bacterium
GGATTGATCATGATGATGGCCCAGACGAGCATCATCTCAATGATAAATAACTGTACGGATTGTGGACCATCCGCAGTACTAAACTCAGTAAACAGAGTGATTAGAGAAAATATTTCAAGAATGGGTTCCGACCACTACATGACGTTGATGGCTATCCGTATTGACGAATCAGAAGTCACTTTGGCTGGAAAACACCAAGACGTCATCATATATCGATCCGCATTGAATAAGACGGAAGTTATTCCCACACAGGGGACATGGATGGGAATTTCTGATGATATTGAAGGGCATCTAGGAGACAAGACGATAAAAATAACTGATGGTGATGTGGTCTTGTTATTCACCGATGGTATTACAGAAGCCACTGACCAAAATGGCGAAATGTACGGGCAGTTACGCTTAGAACAGGCACTCAATCATTATGCTGACTTACCTGTCGGAAAGCTTCTTGATAAGGTTATGGGCGATGTGAAAGCTTTCCAGGAAGAACAGCTAGACGATATGACCTTATTGGTCATAAAAAAATGGCCTGAGAAATAGGAGTGATTCTAGATGATAGACTCGTCAGCGACCCCGGCTGAATTCAAGATGAATGTCCTAACACTCTCCTTTCAAGAAAAGCTGGAGGGCGCTTTCCAAGAGGAATATTCTCAAAAATCTTTGAGACATATTCAAGTCGCACTGCTTCTCGCCATTTTTTTCTATGGGATTTTTGGAATTCTTGACGCCTGGATGGCTCCAGGGGAGAAATATAAACTATGGTTCATCCGATACGCCATTTTCTGTCCCTATGTACTTTCAATCTTCCTATTTTCTTTCTCCAAACGCTTTATCAAATACATGCAATGCCTCTTCGCCTCTGTGATATTGATTGCAGGGCTAGGCATAATTGCAATGATCCTTATTGCTCCAAATCCAGGCAACTACTCATACTACGCTGGCTTGATTCTCGTTTTTTTATATGGCTATACATTTTCCAAACTCAGGTTCATCTGGGCAACACTTGCAGGATGGATGATCGTGATTGGTTACGAAATAGCAGCTATTGGGATGAGTCATACGCCAATTCCAGTTCTGGTGAACAATAATTTCTTCTTCCTTTCAGGCAATATCATTGGAATGTTCGCCTGTTATTCCATTGAACTCTATTCCCGTAAGGAATTCATGCAAACACGGTTGCTGGAAACTGAAAGAAAAAAAGTGGATGCAGCCAACCGCCAACTTGAAAAAAGGGTGGAGCAGCGTACAGCACAACTTGTGGAGGCGAATAAGGAACTTAAGGAAGAAATTTCAGAACGCAAGCGCACCCAGGACGAGCTAAAGGAGAGTGAAGAGAAGTACCGAACTATTCTTGAGAACATAGAGGAAGGCTATTATGAGGTTGATCTTGCAGGTAACTTCACTTTCTTCAACGACTCCATTCAAAAGATCTTCGGGTATGACAGAAACGAACTGAGGGGCATGAATAATCGGCAATACACAAACAAAGAGAACGCCAAGAAGTTATACCAAGCATTCAACAAGGTTTATACCACGGAAAGACCCACGAAAGAATTTGACTGGAAGATCATCAGGAAAGACAGAAGCGAAAGATACGTTGAAGCCTCAGTCTCTCTCTTAAAAGACCCCGAAGGAGAGCCAATGGGGTTTCGAGGTATTGTACGCGATATCACAGAGCGAAAAGAGGCAGAAGAAGCCCTGAGGGAATCCAAAGAGAAATATCGACTTCTCGTGGACCATGCTCATGATGGCATTTTTATATCCCAGGGCGGCCTGATTAAGTTTCAAAACCCTAAAGCCCACGAGATTCTCGGATGTTCTACCCATGAACTGCTTGAAACCCCTTTTATCGATCTCGTCCACCCTGAAGACAGGCGTCTCCTCCCAAAAAGGCAGGAAAGAAGGCATAAAGGAGAGGACATCCCCAGCACCTATTCTTTGAGAATCATAAACAAATCTGGCGAAGAGCTCTGGGTTCAGATCAATGCTGTCGACATCAAATGGGAGGGAGAACCGGCTACGCTTAGTTTTGTAAGAGATATTACATTTGAAAAGAGACTTGAAGCTCAACTGCTTCAGGCCCAGAAGATGGAAGCCATTGGCACCTTGGCAGGTGGAATCGCCCATGACTTCAATAACATACTTTCTTCAGTGATAGGGTACACCGAGCTGGCTGTAGAAGAGGTATCCAAAGGG
>DAOVAK010000573.1 GCA_030671095.1 Deltaproteobacteria bacterium
TATTCATCCCATGTTGTTTGGGGCGGCTGCCATACACAAAGCTATAAAATGATGCAGTCACGGAGAAGTAATAGGGTCTAACCGTACAGGGGGAGTTCTGATGGATAGGCCCGCGTCCGATTCATATTGTAGAACAAGGCACGACTCTGTCTAGGATAACGGGTGGTGGGTTTCTTGGTTTATCTGAGAGGTGCAAAAAGGCCTATAGCTTCTCTAAGATTCGTTCCGTTTCGGCTGACCAATGATCCATTCCCATCTCGCGGAAGTTTTTCTCTGCCTTGCGTAAATATTCTTCCTATAAACGATGCTTTGGCTATACAGCTAGCCGCCGGTCGGCAAGACGCCGAGCTGCCTCATCAGTATCTACGCTTTCGGTCTCGGCCAGTTCAAAAACTTGTGATAAATTGTCTTTGATGGTGTCAGTGACCTTGTCCTCTGCTTCCTTCCGCGACCAACCCCTCGTTTCCATGCCGATAATGGCTATGGCTCCTCCGCTGTTTGCTATAAAGTCTGGCGCATACAAAATCCCTCGTTCTCGCAAGCGCAAAGCGTCCTCTGGGGTGGCAAGTTGATTATTCGCTGCACCAGCCACTGCTCGGCAGCGCAAACGGGGAATGGTCTTCTCATTCAGAACACCACCCACCGCACATGGAGCAAATATGTCACAGGGGCTCTCGTAAACTTGATCGGGAAGAAAACAGTGGAGGCCAACTTCATCACAAAAATGTGCAACGGCGGCCTCATCCACATCACTAAAGAGAACTTCTGCCCCGGCTTTGCGCAGCAGTTCAATCAATTCCCGACCCACGCTGCCCACGCCTTGGATTATGATCCGTTTGCCAACCAGGGTGGAGTCACCAAAAAGTCGTTCAACGACCACTTGGATGCTGGTGAATACGCCCAGGGCCGTGAACGGCCCTGGGTTGCCTGCACCACCAGCCCCAGGTGTGCGAGCAAAAACATAGGGCTCACCGGTTTCAGCAATAATATCCATATCCTCAGATGAGGTGCCTAAGTCCGGTCCTGTCAGAAAGAGTCCCTTGTGGTTGTGAACAAAAGCACCGTAACGTCGTAGCAATTCCCTCCTTGCCTCCACATCAAGGTCATCCGGTGTGGCGATAACCGCTTTTCCACCACCGGCTTCAAACCCGGCCGCAGCCCATTTATAGGTCATACCGGCCGCCAATCTTAGAGCATCTTGTAACGCTGCATGGAGAGTGGGGTAAGCCTTCATGCGCGTGCCCCCTATGGCCGGGCCAAGACGAGTGGAGTGTATGGCAACAAAAATCCAGGCGTTGGTTTGGTGATCAAAACGGATAATGACACTTTCCCCATCCCATTCTCTAAGTAGAGAGTCCATTTGATTTTTCTCCTCAGGCATGGTGATTCCTTCACAGACCCTCTAGCCTTTTTCCTCCAATTTCTTCATGGCCTTCTTATTCAATTCATCCGAATAGATATGCCATGGATTTCTATCTCCGTCGTCTTCCCGTCGCTGAACAATAAAGTGACAACAGTCCGCTCCACCGGGGATGAGTTTTTCAACCCAGGCCGTGAAATCCCCCTTTCCGTGGTCTTCCATGGCCTGGAAGATCCCTTCAACAAAAAATCGCTGCACCCTGCAATCAAAGGCGGTGTAGCGGTCCTGATGGGGACACCACAGGATATGGAATTCGCAGCGGTCCTTAGAGGTAATCCAAGGTTTTTCCAGAGAGGCATATAGAACGGTGTTTAAACCCGTGACTACGTATGACACCAACTCCGCCTCATCCAGATCGTCGGGAAAACTGGAATCTCGGAGCAGCCCATCCATCGCTTCATAGCCGGCTTGGTTAATTGCCTTTCGCACCATTTCTTGACCCGCCTCACCGAAGGTCTCCTCAGCGGCCTTCAAGATGTTCAGAACGGCAGTTGCCTGCATCGTCCCCCAGGCGAACAGGACGGACGGGTCGAAGTCATTTCTGCCCTCAATGGCCTTTCGAAAATGTTCCACGGCCTCGGGATAGGGCGTCCCGAGCCGGACCTTGCCATAATTTTCTTCTTTCCTCTTCCCCTTTGACCAGAGCCCCTCTTTCGTTGGATACTGAGGTTCTGCCATTTCACTCTCCTTCGTCAGGGTTATCTTTTCTCTTCCGTCAGTTCCTGCGATCGTCTTTTCTCCTTCATAAGCTCATCTATCTGCCGTTTTAGAACTTCGTTTGCCTGTTTTGTAACGTCCAGTTCTCTGCTAACTTTCATTAAGCTCTGCGTAAGTTCGTCCAGTTGCTGTCTTAGAATGGTTGTCTCCCGCTGAGAGTCCGCGAGTGAAGCGCGCAGTAGGCGTCTTGCTCGCTTATGCTTCTTTAGGGCAATTTTCAGTGCTTGCTGGTCATCGGGCTGCAATGTTTTCATATTGGCGATCTTGGTATTTGCCTGCTCCAGTTCAGCCCTTGTTTTGGCGAGCTGGGCATTGGCCTCCTCAAGCTGGGAAACGACTTTTTCATGTTCATCTTTGTTGATTCCACAGCCCGCTAAGCCAATTAAAGCAATATTCACCATCAACAGCGTCACTGTTTGCTTAAAGGCTTTCATGCCAATCCCCTTTTCTGTATTGATATTGAGGTGCGGGTTTTATGTTTGGGAAGACTCTAAAAGAGCCCTTGAGTTACCGGAGGATAGAACAAGGGCGTTCGGGTGTCAAATCAAACTTGACGGCTTCGTAAAAAGTCCAACTGCTGCGTTACGCTTCATCTTTTGTCATTGCGGCGTACTGTAAGTACGCCTCATTCCTCAAGATT
>DAOVAK010000549.1 GCA_030671095.1 Deltaproteobacteria bacterium
AATGAACCCGCCCCCCGGTTGCCGTTTTCACCCACGTTGTTCCTACGTCAAGACAGAATGCCTCCGGATCGAACCCGCCCTTAGGGAAGTTCGTCCTGGCCATCTGGTTGCCTGCCATCAGGTGGAATAGGGCTGCTTCAATTGAAATGCCTAAAATGCCTAAAATGAACTAAATTTCATAAGTGTAAAACACTTATCGTGATCATTTAATCTACTTCCTCTAAGAAAGGATGAGGCTAAAATCCAAAATAAAATTCTTTATCTATAACTTTAGGCACTTTAGCTCACTTTAAACACTTTAAACGTATTTTTTTAATAAATCGGGGGAATACCTCATTGTGAAATATTCATCTCCCGTTAAAAATCTTGTAGGGGTTCGATTTATCGAACCCTTGCCCATTGGGTTTGATGAATCAAGCCCCTACAGAACCCCGATTTATTGAGATATTACAAATGAAATGCCTAACCCCCCGCGAAACGCGGGGTAAAGTGTCTGAAGTGAACGTAATAGGTCACCACAGAGACACCCCAGTTAAATAGAATAACAGAGGCATTTCACGGGGCAAGCTGAGGACACAGAGTATTCCTAATTTTTCGTAACATTTTAGCTCTTTGAAAAAAATCATCGATTGCCGGGCCGTGGGGATCTCTTTCAGAAGCCCGCATAGCCTTACGTCATTCCATAGGAGGCAGCTTGGCCTTGAAATTCATCACAGCACAGCCCGAAAGACGAACGCTTTTGCCGCAGTTACCGTCTCTGCCTAACACCGCCTTCATGATCAAGGCTAAGAGGGCGTTCGACATGCATTGGAATCTGTTGTGATGCGGGCTTCCGAAAGAGATCCCCACGGCCCTTGCTCCGGCAGTTTCAAACAACTAAAATGTTACACTATTTCAACATATCCCTGGAGTAGTTCAAGATATTTCGGGCGATAATAAGGGTCTGAATCTGGCCCGTTCCTTCAAATAGATCAGTGATCTTGCAGTCTCGCATCCATTTTTCCACCATCAACTCACGGGAATACCCGAGCGGACCCAGGAGTTCCACACACTTCTGGGTGACGAGGGTGGCGGAGCGGCCGGCCTTGCCCTTGGCCATGGAGGCCTCCAGGCTGTTTCTCAGGCCTTTGTTCATTATGGCTTGGGCCCTCCAGGTCAGGAGCCTGGCAACTTCAAGGTTCACTTCCATATCCAGGAGGGCCTTTTGAACAACGGATAGATCATTGATGGGACGGTCATAGGGGAAGGTGTACCCCTCTTCTTCCAGCTTCTCCTTGGTGAAATCCAGAGCAGCCCGTGCTACGCCGATGGCCTGTATTGCGATTATCGGTCGGGTCATGTCAAAGGTCTGCAAGACCCCCTTAAAGCCGCCTCTCACTTTTATCTCCGGAGAACCCAGGATGTTGTCATAGGGTATGCGGCAGTCTTCCAGCACAAAAGCCCCCGTGTCCGAGGCCCTGATTCCCAGCTTGTCCTCCAGTTTGGTCAAGGTGAGGCCCGGTGTTCCCTTCTCCACCACAAAGCTCTTGATGGCAGGACGGCCCTGGCTGCGATCAAGGGAGGCCCATACCACCACAGCCTCACAACGGTCTGCCCCTGTGACGAAGATCTTTTCACCGTTCAGGATCCACTCGTTGGTTTCTTCGTCAAGCTTGGCCGTGGCCTGGATGGCAGCGGTATCTGAGCCGCAGCAGGGTTCGGTGATGGCCATGGCCGTGTACTTACTAACAAAACGTTCTCTCTGCTCAGGGGTTGCCACTGCCATGATGGCTGCGTTTCCAAGGCCCATAGCTGAGGCGCCGAGGCTGACGCCCGCATCACCCCAGTTATATTCTTCGAAGGTTATGATACTGGTTAGATCTGTGCCTGTGCCTTCATCAGGCATCTCTTGTGCCAAAGACATTGCCTTGAGCCCGATCTCAGTCTGTTGCTTCCTTATCTCTTCTTTCTCTTTTATATCATCGTGCTCATGCTCATATTCATCATAAAAACGGGCAATCGGCCTTATAATTTTCTGGGCCGCTTCATTTGTCATTTTTTGAATTATTTTTTCTCGTTTTGAGAGTTCAAAATCTATCATTTGAGTCCTCCTTTACGGATAAGTTGATCCCCAATATAATTCTCTCTCCGCCAATAGAATACCAGCGGGATCTCAGAGAGACGTAATAGGGAGATAGGCTATCATAATCGGTCATTCCATCAGCCTGTGGCCAGTCCTTCCATGGTAGAAAAGGCGCGACCGTTCCTAAACCACATCTCCACCGGATGCTCACGGATATATCCGTGACCACCCAGGATCTGAACCCCATAGTCCACAACCTTCATGGTCTGTTCAGAGCAGTACATCTTGGCCAATGTTGCATCACGGGTGGCATCCTCACTCCTGTCCAGCCTCCAGGCCGCACGCCAGGCCAGCATCCGCATACCATCAATCTCCATGGCCGATTCGGCCAGCATAAACGCAATGGCCTGCCGGCTGGCAATGGGCTCACCAAAGGCAACCCTCTCTTTGGCATAGTTGAGGGCATAGTCATGGGAGGCATGCGCTACCCCGACGGCCATGGCACAAAGATTGGCACGGGAAAGATTGAGAAGACGCATGTAATCGATACCCCGATTACCGCCAACACGCCGTGATTTCGGAATTTCGCAGTCCTCAAAGGTTACGGGAAACAGAGGTAAAGGATTAAGGCCCATATTCTTTTCCCGCTCCCCGATGGTCAATCCCTCTGTATCCTTGTCCACAATGAGGGCCTCAACCGATCCAGGACCAGCACCCTTGGAGGTAGTGGCGAAAACCAGGATGTGGTCGGCTCCGTCTGCGAGAGGTACCATACACTTGGCGCCGTTCACGATCACCTGGTCTCCGCTCATCTCCACTGTGGTGTGAAGGTTAAAGGGATCAAAAGTGATT
>DAOVAK010000522.1 GCA_030671095.1 Deltaproteobacteria bacterium
AATTTTGCCCTCGATCAGAAGGATGGCATTTCCCGCGTAGGGGGAGGCGCATTTCCTCTTCTTGAGCTGCCAAGCCGCCTGTTGTGTTTGGTCCCCGAGAAATTATCGGCACACCAAATAGAGGAATGGTTAAGGTCCCATGCCCCACCTATTATAGTAAGGGTAGAAAAGGACCACGTCCTGCTGGATGTGAGGACTGTCCAGGAAGAGGCATTGAAGACGGTGGCAGAGGCTATCAAAGCGCTGGCTACTCTGTGAAACTCTCCGTTCCTTCCCGCCCTGAGTTTCGGGCCGCTCTGGCATGTTTTTGCAAAACAGCTTGCACGCCTCCCGCTCCTTACCTGGCGATTAATTCCTCGAAGAAATGGGAACCGTAATCGTAGGGACTGGCGCGTTTTTGACCACCTTTTCGGCGACGCTGCCGAAATGAAAATACCCTTTTTGCCCGTGGCTGGCCATCACCACCATGTCCACCTTTTCCTTCTCAATAAGCTTCAGTATCTCCTCGGCGGGGTCACCCATGGCAATGTGCCTGACATATAAGGGGCACCCGTCCAAATATTTCTCGCATATTTCGTTTAGCCGTTTCTCGGCCGTCTTTCTTTCCCATTCGTGAATCTTATCGATGTGTGACTGATCGAACTCGCCATACCAGGGTTCGTGATTAGCCAACTCTGGTATGACGTAAAGCACGTGTACTTCGGTCTGATATTTCTCCCCCAGTGATGTCACATAGGGCAGAGCATGTTCCGAATTATCTGAAAAGTCCGTCGGCCACAGGATCTTTTTTACCTCCATTTTGCCACCTCCTTGCTCAACATTTCTAGGCTTTCAACACTCGGCCAATGGCATGCTTAGCACAACATTTTATTGTGTCATGGCCCTGAGTTAGATGTTCAAACGGTCTTTGTATAAGAGCAAATTAAGAATGGCGAAACGCGGTGTCAAGGGAGAGGGAAGAGAAAAACCGATTGACTTGTCAATCAGCGTCTGCTCTATTGGGCCTCATGGCGAGAGATCTAAGCGCTTTCAAGAAAGAGAAAGAGGAGGCCATTCTCGAGGCGGCCCTAAAGATCATCAAGGGAAAAGGGTTTCATAGGGCGAGGATGTCCGATATTGCCCGGGAGGCGAATATCTCCTACGGCCTTGTTTATCATTACTTCAAAACCAAGGATGATCTCTTTGAAGCGATACTCTATCGATGGTGGGAAAGCCTATTTCAGCTGATGAAGGATATCAATGAGACCCAGGATGATGTGCAAATGAAACTGAGGCACATCATTCACTACTTTTTGGACACCTACCAGAGCAACCCTGCGTTGGTGAATATCTTCATTACAGAGATCTCCAGGTCCACATCTAACCTGACTGTTGAACGCCTAGAATATTTCAAGAAATTCATGTCCCTCACCGAGGCGATTATGGCCGAAGGTCAAAGAAATGAAACGCTGCGAAAAGATTTCAAAGCACGTTACCTTACCTATATATTCCTTGGAGCCCTGGAGGCCTTTGTTTCCACCATGGTCCTGGCGGATCAGAATATTAAGGGAAATGCCCAGAAAAAGAGGATTGCGGAGAGCATATTAGAGGTCTTTCTGAATGGAGCCAGAAGCCGCAAGGAATGACTCGTAATGAATCTAGCACATAAGGGCAGATGATGGATTTTTCATTCACCGAAGAGCAACTGATGTTCAAGGAGCAGGTGATCCGCTTCGCCAAGAAAGAGATTGCCCCCAGATCTCAGGAGCATGATCTCAAAGGGGAATTCGACTTTCAGTCCTTCAGAAAGCTGGGCGAATTCGGTATTCTCGGTCTCCATTTCCCTGAAGCGTTGGGCGGCAGCAACGCAGACGTGGTGACGACAACATTGGCTGGAGAGGCCCTGGGTGAGGCCGGGGTAGACGGAGGCTTGACGCTCTCCTACGGCGCCCACACCTTTCTTTGCGCAGATACCATATTCGCCCAGGGAACAGACGCACAGCGCAGAAAATATATTCCCAAACTCTCCTCGGGCGAGTGGATTGGATGCATGGGGCTCACCGAACCTGGCGCTGGTTCTGATGTGGCTTCCATCACAACGCGTGCAGCAAAACGGGGGGATCGGTATATCCTGAACGGAAGCAAGATGTTTATCACCAACGGTCCAGTCGCAGATGTGGCCGTAGTCTATGCCAAGACAGATACGGGTTCGAAACATGCCGGGATTTCAGCCTTTGTCATTGAAAAGGGCACACCCGGTTTTTCAGTGGGGAAGAATCTGATCAAAATGGGGGTTAGAAGTTCTTATACCTCGGAACTCATCTTCGAAGACTGCGAGATCCCGGAAGAAAACTTGATAGGCCAGGAAGGAACCGGATTCCTGATGGCCATGCAGACCGTGGAGTGGGACCGCAGCGCCATTTTGGCACCCTTTGTCGGCGGCATGACCTATGTTCTGAAGAGATGCGTTAGATATGCAAAAGAGCGCCACCAGTTTGGGAGACCCATCGCCGAATTCCAGGCCATCAAGCACAAATTGGCTGACATCAAGATCTTCATTGAAGCGGCCAGGTCTTTATGCTACCGCATCGCCTGGTGCAAAGATCAGGGAAGGCCTCTCAACCATTTGGAGGCCGCTATTGCCAAACTATTTGTGGGAGACTGGAGCTTGGGGCCGGCAAACGACGCGGTGGTCATCCATGGGGGCTACGGGTACTGCCATGAATATGATGTGGAAAGATACTTCAGAGATAGCCGACTGGCTCCCATCGGCGGAGGAACCTCGGAGATACAGAAGAAGATCATATCAAAGCTCATCTAATGGATGGCGCTTGTTTGGTAAGAATAATTGCATGCAGATCCATGTTGTTAGTTGTCAGTGGTCCGTAGTCAGTAGCAAATCTACAACCACGCGCAACAGACAACGGACGACGGACAAGGACCCATGAACTTCGATTTCAAAGACAAAGAAATAGCCCTCCAGGAAAAGCTCAAGGAACTGTTTGACCCAGATTCCAGGTCAACTCTCGAACAAATGGAAGGTGAAG
>DAOVAK010000687.1 GCA_030671095.1 Deltaproteobacteria bacterium
CATGAGCATACTTGTAGATGAAAACACGAGGGTTGTCGTCCAGGGGATCACTGGAAGGGAAGGAACATTTCACACAAAGCAGATGTTGGCCTACGGAACGGTTGTGGCAGCCGGAGTCACACCCGGTAAAGGGGGTCAACAGGTGGAGGGGATACCCGTATTTAACACCATTCATGAGGCCGTTGAAAACGAGGGCGTGAATGTCTCCTGTATCTTTGTCCCCCCTCCCTTTGCTGCTGATGCCGTTATGGAGGCCGCCGCAGAAGGCCTTGGCGTCATTGTGTGCATCACAGAGGGTATCCCAACCCTCGACATGGTTAAGGTGGCAAGCCTTTTGGGTGAGAAGAAGGCCGTGCTCATAGGACCCAATTGTCCGGGAATCATATCTCCAGGTAAAACCAAGGTGGGGATCATGCCTGGTCCCATACACAAGCCTGGGAACGTTGGGGTTATTTCCAGGAGTGGAACCCTCACCTATGAAGTGGTGGACCAACTGACGAGGGCCGGCCTGGGGCAGTCCACCTGCATTGGCATCGGAGGTGATCCCATTGTGGGAACCACATTTATAGACCATCTCAAGAGATTTAAAGAAGACCCTGAAACAGAGGGCGTGGTTCTCATTGGCGAAATAGGCGGATCTGCTGAAGAGGAAGCAGCCGAATACATCCGGAACCAATTTGAAAAACCGGTAATCGCTTTTATTGCCGGACGGACAGCTCCTCCTGGCAGACGGATGGGGCATGCGGGCGCCATTATCTCAGGAGGAAAGGGAAAAGCAGAGGATAAAATCAAGGCCCTGGATTCGGCTGGAATAACCGTTGCCCGTAATTTGGGGGGGCTGGGAGAGACTGCCCTTGAGGTCATGGGGCAAGCCTGACCGGAAGGTGACGACCATCCCTTGACTGGGATTTTTTGAAGTGCTAATATCGAAATATAACATGCTATCGGTTTCTGGAGGATTTCTAAACAAAGCTCCCCCAAGATCGGAAGTTTCCTAAGATACTTTATTCCAAATGGATCAATTTAGAAAAGATGATGGATAAAGTCATAAGCATAGAAAAAAGAATTGAGAGCAAGAAACAAGAGAAACAACTTGAAGCGTATCGCGGGAAACTTGAAGGTGTTCAGAAGGTCATTCAATGCTCTGCATGTCACCATAGATGCGCCATGTGCGGCCATTTTCTGAAGGATTCGGATGCCACGCATGATTCTCCATCAAGTTCGTTCGGATTCACGCTCTGTGAGTGCTGCAAGGCAGAATTTGAAGATTTTCTAGCCATCTCCCGGGAGAAAAGACGTACAAACATCTTATGGCACAATGAAGAGTGGGTCAAGATGTGGTCTGCTTGGCTAGATTACCGACAGGCCATCGATGGTTTTGTGAATTCTCCGGAGTTTAAGTCGCTGTTAGAAGAACTCAGTAAAAAGTCATAGTCAGTGGAGGTCGTGAATGTTTGGTATAGGTATGCCGGAACTTATCATAATCCTGATCATAATCTTGATTATTTTTGGTGCCGGCAAGCTCCCCCAAATAGGCAGCGGGCTGGGAAAGGGGATAAAGAACTTCAAGAAGGCGACCCAGGAGCAGCCTGAAGAGTTAGCTCCTCCAGAAGAGGATAACGAAGAGGTTGAAGATAAGGCCTAGTCCTCTGCACCGTTGATGTGTTGATCAGGATGACCCTGGAACCCTTGCTGCGTTCAAAAGGGTATGTCATCATCAGGGATGGATACGGGCTCCTCAACCGGAAAAGCCTCCTCCCTGGCCTCCACTGTACCCTCTCTTCCTGACGGCCCAAGCATCTGCATTGTCTGGGCGACAATTTCTGTGGTGTAGCGCTTATTCCCTTCGCGGTCTTCCCAGGCCCGAGTCTGCAACCTTCCCTCAATATAGACCTGTTTTCCCTTGTGCAGATATTCTCCGCATATCTCGCCCAAACGCGCCCAGGCCACAATCTTGTGCCACTCGGTTCGCTCTCCCTTTTCCCCGTTCTTGTTGGTCCACTGTTCGTGGGTAGCCAAGTTGAAACTGGCCACCGGCGTACCTGCTGCCGTATATCGGAGTTCTGGATCTGCGCCCAAGTTTCCCACTAAAATGACCTTATTTACGCTTGCCATGCCCTGATCTCCTTTTACCAAACCGTTAACGGGTTCAAGTCATAAAATCGCTTCCATCCTCCGTAGCAGAGCTACTGCGGAGGACGGGTCACGATTTTATACAACGTCCCGCGACAATTCTGGGCGGGACTTAAAAAAAATA
>DAOVAK010000312.1 GCA_030671095.1 Deltaproteobacteria bacterium
CACCCCAACGTCTATGGGAACATCGGCGCATATATGCCTTCTGCCCTTGACCCACGTCTGGTATCTTTCCTGGACAGGGCAGGGAGGAGAAAGGCCATGTGGGCAACCAACGGTCTGGGCCTCACCAGGTTCAAAAAGGAGTTTCTTGAACTGCCCATCCGGGATGCGACCAAGCAAGCCGTGCTGAGGGACAATGCATTGAAGGTCTTTAAGCTAGGCTCATAAACGGTTTTGGCCAAGGTTACCTTGCGAGGAGAACTTGCTCTGTTCTCGTTGCTGTGTGGTTTATGTACGATGGAATGAGCCGAGGGAGGGAGAACCAGATTCAGATGACAGGCTCTCCCTTCCGCGTTTAAGCAACTCGTTTCACCTAATCTACCCTCCAAATAAGATTCTACTCCTCTTAGCTCTTTTCCCGACGCTCCTTTCAGTCTCCTATCCGAAAAAGGTAATTATTTACGAGGGGTTGGATCGAATTTCTTTCCAGCATCAATAAATCCATTTATCAACAAACAACCCACGAAGCCAGAACTTTTCAACGTTAATGTTAACTTCAATTCACTTTTGAGTTGACACAAGGCGTGGAGTATCTCTATATTCGACTGACAAGCAGAAATTAAACCGGACAGTCGGTTTTTAATTAAATTTAACTAACTGGGATATATAGGAAAATAGAATGAAAGATTTGGAGAAAAGAGGTTTTGAAAGAGCCAAGAAAATTGCGAAAACCGCTGCCAGATTATTTAGTCGCAAGGGCTTTTTGGAAACCACAATGGATGAAATTGCTGGAGCGGCTAAAATCAGCAAAGGGGGCATGTATTATTATTTCAAAAGCAAAACAGAAGTCCTGTTTTTTATCTTATCCAACTACATGGATTTAGTTCTGCAAGACTTGGAGCAGCATCTAAGTCACCTGGAAGTGAGCAATGATAAACTTAAGTTCATCATATCGCGTCATATCGAGCTTTACTCCAACAACCTGGCGGAAGGCAAAGTCCTTCTCCATGAAACACACTGCCTACCCAAAAAATATTACAGGACAATCGCTGAAAAAGAGAGATATTATTATCAAATTGTGGCAGGCGTCCTAAAAGATCTTTTTCCTAACCTTGTACCAAAAAGTAAATTGACTGCGGTAACGTTCATCCTTTTCGGGATGTGTAACTGGATTTATTCTTGGTACAATCCCAAGGGATCCGTCACTCCCCAGGAACTTGCAGAAATTATTTATAAGCTCTTCTTAAGGGGTGCGCGTAATTTTTCAGGTTTACCCACCTCATCCATCTAAGAAGAGGATATCAATCTATTTTGCAAAGAGGAGGGGAAGCCATGAAATTCTTCAATGAAAAGCTAGAAACAATGCCCTTGGATGAACTGCAAGCACTACAGAATCATAGACTGAGAGAAACGGTTGAAAGATGTTATAACACGATTCCCTATTACCGAGAACTGTTCAGTAAGGCGGGTCTTAAACCACAGGATATCCGGAGCACGGATGACTTAGTCCATGTGCCTACAACAGAAAAAAAGGATCTTCGTGCCCTCTATCCTTTTCCTGTGCTGGGATTGAAGCCTCAGGAAATTTGCCGATTTGCAGCGACCACAGGCACGACAGGCACTCCGGTGACTATAGGATTCACGAGAAAAGATTGGTTTGAAACGCTGAGAGAACAGATGGGTAGGCTGTTTTTCATGTGGGGAATTGGCCCGGGTGACATCGTGTATCAAGGGTACGGCTTGGGCTTGTGGATGGGCGGTCCTTCCATGGAGCTAGGAACCGAGGCCTCCGGCGCTACCCTTTTTCCAGCCGGTCCCGGCAGATCCCATGCGGCCGTGGAATGGTTGAGAGATATTGAGATTACTGTGTTACTTTGCTCTCCCTCTTACACACTCCATCTCATCAGGACAGCAAAGGCCAAAGGCATTGACCCCAGGACCGACTGGAAAATAAAGGTGGTTATGTTCGGGGGGGAGAAGGCGTCCACAGAAACTCGAAGAAGGGTGGAAAACGAACTACCGGCAGAGGCAAAAATTTTTGCGGGTTATGGACTGACTGAGACCGGTGGCCCAGCCGTAGCCTCTGAATGCATCTACAGCTCTGAAAGGGAGCAGATGCACATTTTTGCGGATGAGATCTTTCCTGAAATCGTGGATCCGGATACGGGGAAGAGACTCGGCCCAGGTGAGCAGGGGGAATTGGTTTTGACCACACTGACCAGAGAGGCCTCGCCCATGATCCGTTGGAGAACTCGAGACATCATGAGCTGGTCCGAAGAGCCTATCGGTTGTCCATGCGGACGCAATGCGCTTCCGAAGATAAAAGGCATTGTGGGGCGTTCTGATGACATGATTAAGGTGCGAGGGGCCATGTTTTGGCCATCACAGGTGGATGATATTTTGAGTGCTGTGGGTGGGGTGAATATCGAAGGATGGCAAATATATATACAGACACGTGATACGGGCTTAGAAGAAGCAAAAGTGGCTGTGGAAGCGACCAAAGAGATATGGGATCAAGAGGGAGGTGCCAGTAAATTACAATCCCGAATCGCCTCGGAGCTTTCCTCACGGTTAGGGCAAAGAATTGAAGTGGAAGTCAAAGCGCCAGATACTTTGCCACGTTACGAACGAAAGGCAACAAGAATAATAAGGGAAGAGGGAGGGAGCTAGTATGAAAAAGAAAAAAAGTCATTATGAAACCTATATTAAGGGAGAACAACTCCCGCATTACAGAACACTTTCCGGGATAGAACTTAAAGAATGCTATAAAGCAGATGACATACACGTGGAAGGGGAGAGCCCAGGGGAGTTTCCATATACCCGAGGAATCCACAAAGATATGTACAGAAAAAGACTTTGGACTCGGCGACAACAGGCCGGCTATGGATTGCCAGAGGAGACCAATAAACGGTTTATCTTTCTTCTCGAACATGGCATGACCGGGATCAACTTTGATCCTGACAATGCGACCAAGATAGGTGTAGATGCTGACCATCCATTAGCAGAAGGCCAAGTGGGTTTACAGGGCACCTCCCTTTCCACCCTGGAGGATATGGATCGACTTTTTGATAATATTCCCCTTGATAAGGTGAGCAGCACATTAATCATCAACAGTCCCACCTCTGCGGTCATCTTTCCCATGTATCTCTTGATTGCCAAAAAGCGGGGAATTTCGCCTGCTACACTTCGCGGAACCATCATGAATTGTGCCTGTACTCAGTTGATAGGCCCCAATTATCAATCCATTACGAAGTTTTTCCCCCTAGAACTGGCCATGAAAACGGCCTGCGATGTCATCGAATACTCAAGCAAAAATATGACCCACTGGAATAGCATTAACATCAACGCCTATAATTGTAGGGAATACTATATCAATGCGACTCAGGAGGCGGCCTTTGCCTTTACCCTGGCAGAAGAGTATATCCACCGCACGCTGAAAAGAGGCTTGGACATCGATGATTTTGCAGGAAGAATGGCCTTCTTTACCAGTGCCCACATTGATTTTTTGGAGGAGATTGCGAAGCTCAGGGCCATGCGCAGGATTTGGGCAAGGCTCATCAAGGAGAAGTATAAAGCAAAAGATGAGAGAAGTTGTCTTTTCAGGACAGCAATCCAGACCAGTGGTATCGTGCTAACGGCCCAGGAGCCCCTGAACAATATTGTGAGGGCAACGATACAGACCCTGGCAGCAGTACTCGGGGGCAGTCAGTCTATTCATACCACCTCCTATGATGAGGCCTATGCGCTGCCCACGGAGGAATCCCATAAACTCTCCATAAGGACCCAACAGATTATTGGGTTTGAAACCAACGTTTGCAGCACTGTAGACCCTCTGGGTGGATCCTACGCCATTGAATCGCTAACCAATAAGCTTGAGAAGGAGATCCTTGATCTAATGGAAAAGATTAATTCAAAGGGCGGTTTTCTTGAATGCTTTAAGAATCTATGGATTGAGGAACAGATCAACGAATCAAGGAGCAAGATGGCAGAAGACATTGAGAAGGGAGACATTCTCAGGGTAGGGGTGAATATATTTGATGAGGGGAAGGAAGAGGCCGAGATCGATATAGATATTTTCCGCCATTCTCCGGACATGGAGAAAAAGAGAAGACAATATCTTAAGGAATATAGAAAGAACCGGAATAGAAAAAAAATACAAGATATTTTGGATCAACTGTGTGATCAGATGGGGAATGAACCAGAAAAAAATTGCATACCCTTGGTGATGGAGGCATTGGAAGCAAAGGCCACGTTAGGAGAGATCATGGATACGTTTAGGAAGGCCTATGACTTTGAGATTAGAATGTAGAGGGAGGGGGCTAAAATGAGCGAACGACCTGTAAGGGTAATACTCGGAAAAGTCGGGCTTGACGGGCACGATAATGGGATCCGGATCGCAGCTAAGTGGCTTGCAGATGCGGGGATGGAAGTGACCTACTTGGGACTTCACAATACAGCAGAGTCTCTTGTAAA
>DAOVAK010000518.1 GCA_030671095.1 Deltaproteobacteria bacterium
GCATGAATGGGAAGGCCTTCTGCTTCAGCGAGTGTCACCACCACATCTTTCAGACTGGACAGACCCTTTTTGCTCAAGTACTGAAACGTGGGCTTTTTAATGAAGTCATCCACTGAAAGCCCCGAAAACATGCGGGCACACTGGCCCGTGGGGAGAACGTGGTTCGTCCCAGATGCATAATCACCCACTGCCACGGGGGCATAGGGTCCCAAAAAAATGGATCCAGCGTGGTTTATCCTGTTCAGGGTAATAAAGGGCTCTTCAGTGAGGATCTGAAGATGCTCAGTCGCATACTCGTTTGTAAAATCGATCGCCTGTTCCATATCCTTGGCCACCAGCACGTGGGAGTGTTTGGTAAGGGAGGATTCAAAGATCTCTTTTCTGGGAAGGGAATCATATTCCCGATTTATCAAATTGCAGACCTCCTTTGCCAAATTCTGCACGGTGGTGACAAACACGGCCGCTGAGTCGGGATCATGTTCTAGCTGAGATAGAAAATCCACAGCGATCAAATCCGCATCTCCCGTCTCGTCGGCCAAAATCAAGACCTCGCTCGGACCTGCTGGAGAATCGATGTCCACCTGACCGTAGACTATCATTTTTGCAGCGGTGACATACTTGTTCCCTGGTCCCACGATTTTATCCACCCTTGGTATGGTTTCTGTTCCATAGGCCAGACTCGCTACGCCCCATGGACCTCCAACCTTAAAAATCCGATCGCAGCCTGCCAGATCCGCTGCCACCAGGGTGGCGGGGGTTGCCACCATCCCCTTGCTGGGAGGGGTCACAGCCACAATCGTTCCCACGCCAGCCACCTTGGCAGGCAGCACGGTCATAAGAATGGAGCTGGGGTATGCCGCCGTTCCTCCGGGGATGTAGCAACCGACAATATCCATCGCCCTGGTCATACGACCAGCGAGGATGCCCTCTGAGACCTCTATAGACCACATCTCCCTCTCAAGCTGAGCGCGGTGGAACTTGGTAATGTTCTCGGCCGCAATCTTGAGGCAATCTACCACCTTTGAATCCAGCTGCTTGTAGGCCTCCTCTATTTCTTCTCGGGTCGCCTCAAGGTCCGCCAGGGAGATGTCCCCCTTGTGTTTTTTGTAATGCTTTAGGGAGACGGAATCTCCGTTTTCCCTGATATCTTCTACGATCTTACGCATCTCCTCATAAACAGAGGAGATATCCTCCATAGATCTCTTCATGATTCCTTTCAATTGTTCAGGATTCAAGTCTTCGATTCTTTTAGGCTTTATCATGACCGCCACGATCTCTCTCCTTTCACACAAATTGGCCCCACTCCGCTCCGCCAGTGGGGAAACGGTGGAACGGGGGCACGGAGGTACGGGAAGATAGCTTTAACCGTCCCGCCGTCCCCTCGTCCCCTCGTCCCCTCGTCCCTCCGTCCCTTACCCAGTGCACGGGGCTAAGGCGCCATTCCCTCCTAGATCTTATAGATCCGCTACGTTGTCTCCTGGACCAATAGTTATCCGACAATAATCCTTCAGGGCATCCTCTGTGCTTGGGAAGGCCAGGTCATCCCAGGGTATTTCCTCCAGCCGGAACAGTTTGACTTCCACGGCTTCGTCCCCCGCAGTGAGATCCCCTGTCAAATACTCAGTCACATAGACGACTACGACCACCGGCCGACCTGGATACGAATAGATCCCAAGGAGGTTCTTGATGCGGGTTCTGATTCCACATTCCTCTTCGGTCTCCCTCAGCGCTGCAGCCTCCACGGCTTCACCCCGATCCACATATCCCCCAGGCACAACCCATTTGCCCTTTTGGGGCTGAATGCCACGTCTTAGGAGCACGATCCTTCCATCCAGTTCCACCACAGAACTGGCCACCAGCTTAGGATCCAGATAAAAGATGAAGTTGCAATCGGAACAGACCTGCCTTGCCGGTTCATTCTCCTTCAGTTTTGCAGATTCCAGCCTGCCCCCGCAAACGGGGCAGAATTGAAAATCCGGTTCTTCTTGTATCATGAAATGGTCATGATTCATTTTCGATGCCTTTTTGGCCTTTGGGGGTAATCGGCAGTGAGCCAGACATAATTGGCTGTCTCTTTTTCTATGGTTACCTCTTCACTCAAAGGTAAGGGCATTATGGTCACCATGGATACAGGAATCCGCTCGATTGTCCTGTCTGGAATACCAAACTGGTTGATGATATGTCCATTCCCTGTAAAAGCAATCAGCTTTGTCTCATTTTCCATCAAATATTCTGCCAGACTCTCTGCCATTGTCTCTTCCCATACGCACTGGGCCTCATAGAAGTAATCAAATTTTTTCAGGTCCCCATGAGTATGTCGTTCGTAAGCCTCTCGGACGTAGTTTCGATGGGCCTCGTTGCTTAGATCAATCTTCTTGGCTATCTTGTTCCTCTCAGGTTCATCCAGGCTTGCCAAGCCTTGCCTTGCCACCTTTCTTACCACTTCTCGGGGTGCATTAATGGCCCGTACTTCGGCGCCATGCTGCTTAGCCATTCGTATGAGAGGCCGATAGAAATGATAATCGGAACCCCAGTCCACCTCCCTTAAAAACTCGCTTTCATCCAATTCGCCTCGATGATAGCGGTCGAGGGTCGACTGCTGCGGTTTTTCAAAAAACTCCATGGCAATGCTTACGGGTCCGCAGCATGCCACAAGGGCCTGAAGAATCTGAACCTGTATAAGATGATGTTCCGGATTGTCATGTACTTCGCCAATAAATATAAGGTCCTTTGAAGAGATCTGATCAATTAACTGATCAAAAGAGAGCACGGTTCCTGTTTTGAGCTCTAATATTTGACCGATCTTAAAATGGCCTGAAACGCCTGGTATAGTTGCCATGATAGGTGAAGATTTTTTTGTCCCAGCACACCCGGTTAAAGCCAAGAAGACCATGAGAACAGAAAGTGTTAGGATCAGTTTCTGAATCCACATTTTCCCACCTCATCCCACAACTTTTTTAGCCACAGACGACCACAGACACGGATGAATAATTGCTTAAAATTCCCGTGTAACGGGATTCAACCCCGCAAGGCGGGATTGAA
>DAOVAK010000090.1 GCA_030671095.1 Deltaproteobacteria bacterium
GATTCATATTTCGTACTTAGTTCTCTGGGCTTTCGCTGCATCAGCTGCATGTTCGGGCCTGTTAGGGCCATTGGTTTTTTACCTCTTAAATCAATTGAAGTATTTTCTGATGAAGGACATACGGGAAGCCTCGGAGGATCAGATATAATCCCATATTCCTATGGAGTAATGGAGTACCGGAGTAATGGAGTGATGGTTCAAATGAGGAATTGGTCAGGTTAGCTTTTCTTGTCCAATACTCCATCACTCCAATACTCCATTACTCCACTCTTTGAGGGATTCTTTCAATGAGAAGTTCAGGATTTGACCCAGTTTCAGTCGAGGTCTTCAACAGGCGGCTAAGAATACTAACGCTATGTGTTTTTGCCGTCTTTGCCGTCTTGGTGCTGAGGCTCTGGTTTTTGCAGATACTTAATGGGCCGAGCTATAGAGTTCAGTCGGAGAATAACCGGATTCAGCTCCAGAATATCCCACCTTTTAGGGGAATGATTTTCGATCGCCGGGGAGAATTGCTGGTGGATAACCGGCCCTCCTATAATCTCTACATAATCCCTGAACAGATCCAAGATCAGAAGCAGCTTTTGAAGAGCTTGAATTTGCTGATTGGTCTTGAGCCACAATCGGTACAGGATAAATTGGGCAAGGAGTCTCACAAGTATCCCTTCAAACCGGTTCTCATCAAAAAAAACGTTTCTCGTAATGAACTGGCGATCGTTGAAACCAATCTCTTTAACCTGCCGGGTGTGATGATCCAGGTGAAACCCCAGAGACATTATATTTTTGGGAGCTTTGCATCTCATCTTATCGGCTATTTGGGGGAAATAAGCGAGCATCAGCTGGGCAAAGAGAAATACAAAGACAACAGGCCGGGAGACCTCATAGGGAAGTCTGGCGTGGAAGGGGAATGGCAGAGGTCTTTGCATGGATTCAGGGGAGGAGCGCAAGTGGAGGTGGATGCGGCAGGACGAAAACTGCGAGTGATCTCCCGCAAACGACCCCTTCCTGGCATGAATGTGTGGCTTACGATCGATAAGAATCTGCAGATGACGGCTGAAAACGCGCTCAATGGCAAGAAAGGGGCGATCGTGGCCATGAATCCCAGAGATGGCGAGATCCTTGCGCTGGCCAGCAGCCCCGCTTATGATCCCAATTGGTTTATCGTCGGTATGGATAGGACAGAGTGGGCCAAGATTATGACGAGCAAAGATAGTCCCCTTCAGAATCGGCCCATTTCTGGTCAGTATCCCCCTGGATCGGTGTTTAAAATCGCAGTGGCCCTGGCCGGCTTGGAGGAGGGGGTCGTTGACCCTGAGGAAGAAATCATCTGTACTGGACAATTTAGGGTAGGGAACCGTACCTACCGTTGCTGGAAAAAGTATGGGCATGGCAACGTCGCCTTTCACAGGGCACTGGTGGAATCGTGTGACGTATATTTTTACAAGTTGGGAAAACAGCTTGGTGTGGACACGATCGCCCGTTATTCACGGATGTTAGGGTTGGGGGAGAGGACGGAGTTTGAGCTGGGTTCCGAAAAAGCAGGACTCATTCCTACCCGTCGGTGGAAGTTAAAAAGGTGGGGCGTGCCATGGCAGACCGGGGAGACGGTGTCCATCGCCATCGGGCAGAGCTTTGTACTGGTAACGCCCATGCAGATGGTCAGAATGATTTCGGGGATTTTCAATGGTGGCCATCTTTACCAGCCAAAGGTCATTAAATGGGTAGGAAAGGATGGCAACAAAATTTACCAATTTACCCCTACGCTGATGGATCGGATAGATGCCAAACGGGAAAACTTGGAACGGGTCAAGGACGCCCTTATAGGGGTGGTTAATGAGCGCCGTGGTACAGGAGGCAGGGCTCGAGTCAAGGGGTTGACCGTTGCAGGAAAAACGGGAACGGCGCAGGTCATTACCTTGGAAAAAACAGAGGAATTTGAGGAAGAGTCCGAAATTCCTGTTAAATTTAGGGATCATGCCTGGTTCTTGGCTATTGCGCCTGCGGAGGACCCCAGCTTGGCATTGGCGATACTCATAGAGCATGGTGGCCATGGGGGAAGCGGTGCTGCCCCAATCGCCAAGAAAATGCTCGAAGCGTACTTTAAGAAATAAGTGACCTGCCCGCCAATGCCTGTTAGCGCGCGATACTTCGGTTGGGTTAAGCAACAAGAAAGGGATCAAGCAGATTAGGGGTGCGTGTAAATGGCTATGGCAGGCGGGGCTAAAGTAGTTTTGTACCATTCACTTTAGGCACTTTAGTCCCGCCTGCCATAGCCGTTTGTGGATAACTTCTCTGTTTCACTCGTTCTCATTATTTAACCCGACCGAAATATTCAGCAGAGGGAGGCATCGGCGGGCAGGTCACTTTAGACACTTTAGACACTTCTCTAAGGAAGAGACAAGGATGTTATTTGATAGGCGTCTGCTCCATCATTTTGACTGGATTTTGGTTGTACTGCTCATTCTGATAGGAACCATAAGCGTTCTGAATCTGTACAGTGCCACCTATGCCATAAGAGATGAGGGTGGCTCTCAGATCTTTGTAAGACAGATCTACTGGTTCCTCATCGGTTTTGCGGTCCTGCTCATGATGACCACTTTTGATTATCACCTCTTGGAGAGGCTTGCCTATCCTGCCTATGTGGTTTCGATAGCCCTGCTTGTTCTGGTGCTTTTGTTAGGCAAGACCACCTCCGGTTCCCAGAGGTGGTTGAGTTTAGCGGGGATCTCTTTCCAGGTATCAGAAATGGCCAAGATCGTCCTCGTACTCACACTTGCCAAGTACTTCAGTGAGCATGGCGGCTACACCGAGTCCCGATTGAGAGATCTATGGCAGCCTTTGCTGCTTATCGCCATTCCCTGTGTTCTGATTGTCAAGGAACCAGACTTGGGTACCGCCCTGGTCCTCGTGGTGGTCTCCTTTACCATAATTCTATTTACCAAGGTGAACTGGAAGTCCCTCCTCATCCTCTCTCTAACATCACTTGCAGCGGCTCCTTTCATATGGTTCTCCCTCAAGGCATACCAGCAGACACGCATTTTGACCTTCCTCAGGCCTGATATGGACCCGTTGGGGGCAGGGTATCATATCAACCAGTCGAAAATAGCCATTGGGTCGGGTCTTTTTTGGGGCAAGGGCTTCTTAAAGGGAACGCAGACCAGATTGCACTTTTTACCAGAGCAGCACACTGATTTCGCCTTCTCCGTACTCGCCGAAGAATGGGGTTTTGTTGGGGCCGTATTTTTGCTGTTACTCTATCTCTTGCTTATCCTATGGGGAATTGCCATCGCCACAAGTTCGAAGGACCGGTTTGGTTCCATAGTGGCCGTAGGTGTTGTCGCCATTGTCTTCTGGCAGCTGGTCATCAATGTGTGTATGGCCACGGGACTGTTGCCTGTGGTGGGCATCCCCCTTGTTCTCTTTAGTTATGGGGGATCATCACTTATCTCCACCATGGCTGGCATGGGGATACTTATGAACATAAGCATGAGACGGTTTATGTTTCAGTAGGCAGCTTCAATTGAGGTCTTTGTGAAATTTTTCTTGAAATGGAAAATGCTGTGTGTTATGTGGTGTAGCGCTTCAAGAAGGAGGGTTTGTTATGAAAAGAAAGGATCCAATTAACGCGTTTTTGGGCGAAGACACGGAATTTGAGGGAAAACTCTCCTTCAATGGCGCCGTACGAATAGACGGTCGCCTTAAAGGGGAAATTTTCACAGAAGGGACACTCATTGTGGGGGAGTCGGCCGTTATTGCGTCCGATATTCATGTCTCGCATATCATTGTAAGTGGAGAAATTCGAGGCAATATCGTGGCCTCCGATCGGATTGAGATACATGCCCCTGGAAAGGTCTTTGGAAACATTCAGGCCCCTACAGTGATCATAGATGAAGGGGTCGTCTTTGAAGGTAATTGCAAGATGCAACCCGCAAAAGAGACTGACGAGAAGAAGGTGGCCGTCATCCGAGAGGGCGTCGGAACGGAATAGTTGGTTGGTCTTCTTATAGAAAAGCTTTGACAATAGGATTTTTTTTGTATAAAAGGCCTTGTCTTTCTCATTAGAGGTCATTTTAGGGGTTTATCCCCACTTCATTAATTTAGAATCCCCAAACGGAAAATTCCTAGTAAAAAAGAGGTCTTAGGCAGCCATGGACATATACCCTAATTTTACGGTTTTTTTCCAGATTGCCAATTTTCTCTTCCTTCTCTTCATTTTAAACATCATCGTTTATAGACCCATTCGTAAAATACTCGGCCAGAGAGGCGATGAAGTTATTTCCTTTCAGGACATGATTGAGGATTTTCAGGATAGGTCTGAGAAGGACGCCAAAACCCTTCAGGAGAACATGGCAGGTGCAAGAAGCCAAGGCTTCAAAGAAAAGGAAAATCTCAAGGGCGCTGGACTTGAAGAAGAAAAAGTGATGCTTCAGGAAACCATTTCTGCAGCCGAGGAAAAAATTGGCAAGGCCAAAGGAGAGATCGATCAGAATACAGCTCAGGCCCGCCAATCACTGGAAGAGGAGGTAAAGGTATTCTCTAAGGAATTGGCAGAGAAGATATTGGGAAGGAGCATTTGATGGTCAGGATGAAAAGGAAACCTCAAAGGGTAATGCTGGTTATCTTCTTTTTTGCCGCGTTTTCTCTTTTCTTAAATACCGGCATGGTGATTGCGAGTGGAGAAGGCGCCCATGGAGGCGGGCAGGAGAGTGTCCACGAAAGCAGCTCGGAGGGTGCTCATGGGGGTGAGCACGGAAAAGACCGCAGCGCAGACCTCCGCGATCTCCTCTATCGTTTCATCAATTTCGCCCTTTTGATCATCATCCTTTTTGTGGCCATTAGAAAGAGCGGACTCAAGGACTCTCTAGCAGGGCGTATAGAGGAGATTAAACAGAGGCTGGAGGATTTGAGAAAAGAGAAGGAAGAAGCTGAAACGAAGTATCAAGATATTGAGAAAAAACTGAGAGACTTTGAGGCCAAGAAAAAAGAAATTATTGAACAATTCCAGAATGAAGGACAGGCGGAAAAGGAGCGGATTATCGCTGAGGCGAATGAGAGGGCGAAACAGATTGTGGAACAGGCCGAGTTGACTATTCAGCAAGAGATGCAATCTGCGAAGGATAGATTAAGAAAAGAGGTGATGGAGTTGGCCGCTGGAAAGGCCCAAGAAATCATCGCAAAAGAAATGACGGATGAGGATCAGGACCGTTTGGTCAGCGAATTCATAGAAAGGGTGGGGAAGATACATTGATTGGATCAAAGGTTTCCAAGAGGTATGCCAAGGCCCTGTTCAGTCTGGGGCAAGAAGATGGCAACTTTGAACAATACGGCCAGGAGCTGTCTGATTTTGAGAGGTTCTTTCGGGATAATGCGGATTTTCGACAGGTTATTGGCAATCCTGTCTTTGCCGTGGAGGACAGGAGGAAGGTCTTGCAGGTCGTATTAGATAAGAGCAATTTTTCAGGCGTGGTGAAGAATTTTCTGAATCTCCTCTTGGACAAAAACAGGATAGAGATCGTAGAGGCCATTACAGCGTATTACTCAAGGCTCACCGACGAGGTCTCTGGCATTGCCAGGGCCGAAATCATTACGGCGAGGCCTTTGAAAGATGAGGCCTTAGGAAGGATTGAAAGATCGCTGGAAGGATTGACATCAAAGAAGATCAAGCCGGAAGTGAGGGAAGACAAAGACCTCATTGGGGGTATTGTGGTGAAAATCGGCGATCTGGTTTTGGACGGGAGTGTGAAGGCCCAGCTTGAGGGGCTTAAAGAATCTTTTTGAGAAGGGGTGAATAGAACCGATGGAGATAAGAGCAGAAGAAATCAGTCAGGTTATCAGGGGCCAGATTAAGGACTATGAAAAAAAGGTGGAGGTGAGCGAGACCGGAACGGTCTTGTCCGTTGGTGACGGGGTCGCTCGCGTCTATGGTGTGGGAAAGGCCATGGCCATGGAGATGCTGGAGTTTCCGGGTGGAATCTATGGCCTCTGCCTTAATCTGGAAGAGGACAACGTGGGTGTGGCCATCATGGGCGATGATACGAAAATCAAGGAGGGCGACACGGTCAAGCGGACCGGCAGGATTGCAGAGATTCCCGTGGGCGAGGCCGTCCTCGGTCGGGTCATTGACGCCGTGGGGAACCCCCTTGACGGCAAGGGACCCATTGATGCCACTGAGTATCGCAGAATTGAGATGGTGGCTCCGGGTGTCATTGCCCGCCAGCCTGTGAAAGAACCCATGTGCACGGGTTGTAAAGCCATTGATGCCATGACGCCTATTGGCAGAGGGCAGCGTGAGTTGATTATTGGGGACCGCCAGATCGGAAAAACGGCCATCTGCGTGGATGCCATCATCAACCAGAAAGAGACGGATATCTTTTGTATTTACGTGGCCGTAGGGCAGAAGAAGTCTACAGTGGCCCAGGTGGTGGACACCTTGCAGCGTCGAGGGGCTATGGAGTATACGACCGTGGTCTCAGCTTGTGCCAGTGACCCCGCCACACAGCAATTCCTTGCGCCCTATGCTGGTTGCTCCATCGGTGAGTACTATAGAAACAGTGGAAAACATGCCCTGATCATTTATGACGATCTCTCTAAGCAGGCTGTCGCCTACAGGCAGGTCTCCCTGCTGCTCAGGAGACCGCCGGGACGTGAGGCCTTTCCTGGAGACATTTTTTACAACCACTCTCGGCTGTTGGAGCGGGCCGCCAAGATGAATGAGGAATTGGGCGGCGGGTCTCTTACTGCGCTGCCCATCATCGAAACACAGGCGGGTGATGTCTCCGCCTACATCCCCACCAATGTGATTTCCATCACAGATGGACAGGTCTATCTGGAACCAGGCCTTTTCTTTTCCGGTGTGCGACCGGCCATCAACGTGGGACTCTCTGTTTCCAGGGTGGGTGGTGCGGCTCAGACCAAGGCCATGAAAAAGGTGGCAGGGACCCTTAAGCTGGATATGGCCCAGTTCCGCGAACTGGAGGCATTTGCCCAATTCGGAAGTGATCTGGATAAGGCCACCCAACGGCAACTGGAGCGGGGCTATCGGCTGGTGGAAATCCTGAAACAGCCCCAGTATCAGCCCGTGCCTGCCGAAAAAGAGGTCATGGGTCTCTTTGCGGGTGCCTATGGCTATCTGGACGAATGGCCAGTAGAAGCGGTGGCTGAATATGAGAAACAGATGCTTGAGTTTATGGAAAGCAAATACTTTGATCTGCTAAAGGAGATCAAGGACGAAAATCAGATAAGTGATGAACTGGAAGAAAAACTGAAAAAGGCCCTGGATGAGTTTAAGTCCCTCTTTCAACCGCCTACGCAGTGACAAATCGTTGAGTCGTCAACCATTTAACCGCTGAAACCAACCTGGGAGAGCAGAAATAAATGGCAACCCTAAGAGATATACTTCGAAAAATAGACGCCGTTAAGAAAACACGGCAGATCACCAAGGCCATGAATATGGTGGCCGCAGCCAAGCTGAAAAGCACCCGGGGGAGGATGGAGAGCTTCGAGCCCTATGCGGGGAAGTTCGCTGAGGTGCTAGGCAACCTTGCAAGTCGCATGGATCCTGAGATCCACCCCCTGCTGGTGAAGAAAGAGCAGGTCTCCGGGGTGGAGCTCCTTCACTTTTCGGCCGACAGGGGATTGTGTGGGAGTTTTAATACGAATACCATTAACAAGGCCGAAAAATGGGTCAAAGAGCAACAGGATAGTGGAAGAGATTATGGCTTGACGCTGGTGGGGAGGAAAGGACGAGATTATTTCCGGAAGAGAAACTACAACATTTCTGCCAGTCATATAAACATCTATGGAAAAATTGACATGTCTTTTATTAACCAGATGACCAGGGATTTTACCACAAGATATCTGAACGACGAGATCGATGAAGTCTACATGATCTATACCCGGTTTATTAATATGGTGAAACAGGAACCCACCCTGGTCAAGTTGATTCCCATAGAGCCTCCTAAAGGAGAAGAGGAGACCAAAGGAGCGGCTGCAGAGTATTTGTGTGAACCGAGCGCCGTGGAACTCCTCGTAGAACTCTTGCCGAAACACATCAGTGTCCAGATATATAATGCGTTTCTTCAGAACGAAGTGAGTGAACATGCAGCCCGGATGGCTGCCATGGATAATGCGACCAAGAACTGTGGCGAGATGATCGAGAATCTCACCCTGGTCTATAATAAGGCACGACAGGCAGCCATCACCTCGGAATTGATGGATATCGTTGGTGGCGCCGAGGCCATCATAGGGGCCTAGGGGATTTGGAGCATTGGAGTATCCCCCTTTCCATCCTCCGTAGCCCCGCAAACGGGATCTCCGCTTCGCTCCGACAGGCTACTGCGGAGGATGGAGAGGACGGGCGCCAAGGCTACGGCGGGACAGGCTGGAGTGTTGGAGCAATGGGTTCAGAGAAAACACGGCCAATCACTTCAAGGGCGTATGCAATTTCTGAGATATTTAACGAAGAGGAGGTCTTGATTGTATTATGAATGA
>DAOVAK010000110.1 GCA_030671095.1 Deltaproteobacteria bacterium
GGCTTTGGTCTTTTGGCCTTTGGGTCCTTTTACCTCCTCCATGGCCATCTCGTTCATCATCTCAGCAGCAATGGTTTCGGTAGACTGGGCCCATATATCAACCACCTTGTTATATTTTTCTCCATCCGTGATCAAACCGCCCTTGTACTGGTCATCTATCTTTTTGGCTTCCTCTTCGGAGTGCTCAATGATCGCTGTCTTACGGGAAGGAATGGCCATATCCTTTATAGAAATGGACACGCCGGAGAGCGTCGCATATTTATAACCGATATCCTTCAACCTATCAGAGAGGATGACAGTCGCCTTAATCCCTTCCCTCCGGTAGGATTCATTGATGAGAATACGCAGTACTTTTTTGGTCATCACTCTATTAATGAGTGGATAGGGAAGCTTCTTGGGAAGCATCTCATAGAGCAGGATTCGGCCCGTCGTGGTCTCCTCTATTTTGCCATTCATCCTCACTTTGATGGTGGCGTGTAAATCTAGCTCGTCCGCGTCGTGGGCCATCCTCACTTCCTCAGTATTGGCGAAAACCTTCCCTTCGCCCTTACAGAACGGCCTATCTCGTGTCATGTAATAGAGCCCTAGTACGATATCCTGGCTAGGAACAATAATGGGGTCTCCATTGGCGGGAGAAAGGATGTTGTTTGTTGACATCATTAAGACCCGTGCCTCGATCTGCGCCTCAATGGACAAGGGGACGTGCACGGCCATTTGATCACCGTCGAAATCCGCATTAAAGGCCGTGCAAACCAATGGGTGAAGCTGAATGGCCTTCCCTTCTATTAAGATGGGCTCAAAGGCTTGTATGCCCAATCGATGCAACGTGGGGGCCCTGTTTAGAAGGATACAGTACTCTCTAACCACTTCGTCCAGGGCATCCCAAATCTCAGGGGTTTCCCTCTCCACCATTTTTTTTGCCGACTTAATGGTTGTTGCCAAGCCTTTTTCATCCAATTTGTTGTAAATGAAGGGTTTGAAGAGTTCCACGGCCATCTTTTTCGGCAGACCACATTGATGTAGCCTAAGGTCAGGGCCGACCACAATGACCGATCTGCCTGAGTAGTCCACCCGCTTTCCCAGCAAATTCTGTCGAAATCTCCCCTGCTTGCCCTTAAGCATGTCGCTCAAGGACTTAAAAGGCCTCTTGTTGGCACCCGTAACCACTTTTCCCCGTCTACCGTTGTCAAACAGAACATCCACTGCCTCTTGGAGCATTCGCTTCTCATTTCTCACAATGATCTCTGGAGCGCTAAGTTCCAGGAGCCGCTTTAATCTGTTGTTTCGATTGATAACCCTCCTGTAAAGGTCATTCAGATCAGAGGTGGCGAATCTTCCCCCATCCAGCGGGACAAGCGGTCTGAGATCAGGGGGCAAGACGGGTATGACATCCATAATCGTCCATTCCGGCCTATTCTTGGATTCCCTGAAAGCATCAATGACCTTTAGCCGCTTAGCCAGTTTTTTTCTCTTGGCCTCCGAGCGGGTCTCCATCATCTCCGCCCTGAGGGTGGGGGAGAGTTCTTCCAGATCCAGATCACGTAACATGGCCTGAATCGCTTCCGCGCCAATTCCCACTTCAAACCGATCCCCAAAATCTTCTCTGGCCCGAAGTAGCTGTTCATCCGTAAGTAGCGTGCCCTTAGCAAGCGGCGTATCTTTTGGATCCGTAACAATGAAGTTTTCAAAATAGAGGATTCTCTCCAAATCCTTTAACGTCAGATCAAGTAGATTTCCTATCTTGGATGGAAGGCATTTCAAAAACCATATATGGGAGACGGGTGAGGCAAGTTCAATATGCCCCATGCGTTCACGGCGGACTTTGGATTGAATGACTTCAACGCCGCACTTCTCACAGACAATGCCGCGATGTTTCATCCTCTTGTACTTGCCGCAATTGCACTCGTAGTCCTTAATGGGGCCAAATATCTTTGAACAGAAAAGCCCATCCCTTTCCGGTTTGAAGGTCCTGTAGTTTATGGTTTCAGGTTTCTTCACTTCGCCGAAGGACCTCTCCCTTATCTTCTCAGGAGATGACAAGGAGATTTTCACGGCGTTGTAGCTTGATGGGTCTTTCGGCTTTGTAAAAAAATTATATAATTCTTCCAATGTTTTCTCCCTCCGTAATTTAAGATTTCCGATTGATGAATCGTAAGGCCATGCAACCAATAATCAATCGTCAATCGCCCGTTGGCAATGTTTCCAGCGTTAAACCTCACTATCCTCAAATAGCTGAACCTCGAGCCCGAGGCTCTGCAGCTCTTTTATGAGAACCTTGAAGGACTCCGGCAGTCCAGCTTCAAGGATATTATTTCCTTTGACGATCCTCTCGTACATACGGGTTCGGCCTGCCACGTCATCAGACTTCACTGTCAAGAATTCTTGAAGGGAATAGGCTGCTCCGTATGCCTCCATGGCCCATACCTCCATCTCTCCCAACCGCTGACCCCCAAACTGTGCTTTTCCACCTAAAGGCTGCTGAGTCACCAGAGAATAGGGCCCGATTGAGCGCGCATGGAGTTTGTCATCCACCAGATGGTGCAGCTTCATCATATACATGATTCCAACGGTTACTTGCTGATCAAAAGGGTCACCAGTCCTGCCATCATATAGAGTTGTCTGGCCGCTTGTGGGCAGTCCTGCTTTTTCAAGACATTTCTTGATTTCATCTTCTACGGCCCCATCAAAAACGGGCGTTGCCATGTGTACCCCACCTTCCAGAGATTTCGCCTTACTTGGGAGTTCTTTATCTTTCAGGTTTTTAAAGTAGCTATTGAATTCCTCTCTTGAAAAGGCATCTTGGAGCTTCTTCGTCAATGGTTCTGCTTTTTTCATATGGGCTACCAGCTCTCCCACCTGTCTGCCCAACTCACGGGACGCCCATCCCAGATGCGCTTCTAAGACCTGACCCACGTTCATTCTTGAAGGTACGCCCAATGGGTTCAAGATGATATCTATAGGGGTACCATCGGCAAAATAGGGCATATCCTCCAAGGGGAGAATTCTGGAGAGTACGCCTTTGTTTCCGTGACGCCCGGCCATTTTATCTCCAACGGACAGTTTTCGCTTGACCGCCACGTAGACCTTTATCATTTTGATGACGCCCGGGGCCAACTCATCTCCCTGGCTCAATCTCTCAATTCTTTCATCAAAATGCTTCTTGATTCCCTCCACCTTCTGGGCGTATCTCTCCACAATGGATTCCATTCGCTCTAGCAGGTCCATCGATGCCTTGAGATCTGCGCCGGCCCAGACCTCCACAGGAATCTGATCTATGTCTTCCCCCTTTATTGTCTTTCTGGTACTGATAATGATGTTGTTCGCGCGTTTATCACGCAGATTGGTTTTCAGCTTTCGCCCAACCAGGATCTCCTTCAGTTTTGCCCTGGCGTTTCTCTCAAGGATCTCTATCTCATCCGATCTGTCCTTTTCAAACTTTACCTTTTCTTCAGCTTCGATGGTCAGACTTCGCAGATCCTTCTCAACCCCTCGCCTGGAGAAGACCTTCGCATCGAGCACTGTGCCTTCCACACCAGGGGGAACGCGCAAGGAGCTGTCTTTCACATCACCAGCTTTATCACCAAATATGGCCCTCAGGAGCTTCTCTTCAGGGGAGAGCTGGGTTTCACCTTTGGGAGTAATCTTCCCTACCAAGATATCACCAGGGTTCACTTCAGCACCAACCAAGATAATTCCAGCCTCATCCAGGTTCTTTAAGGCCTCCTCTCCCACATTGGGGATGTCCCTTGTGATGTCCTCCTTGCCCAGCTTTGTATCACGAGATACACACTCAAACTCCTCTATATGAATAGAGGTATAGACATCCTCCGTTACCACCCTTTCGCTGATAATGATGGAGTCCTCAAAGTTATACCCTCCCCAGGACATGAAAGCGACCAAGACATTTTGCCCAAGGGCCAGTTCTCCCAGCTCCGTTGCAGGGCCGTCTGCGATGATCTGCCCTTTCTTGACCACATCCCCCCGTTTTACGATCGGCTTTTGATTGTAACAGGTATTCTGATTGGATTTCTTATACTTAACCAGTTTATAGATCTGAACCTCATCTTCTTGATCACCATCTCCACCCGATCTTATAACAATACGCGAGGCATCCACGTCTTCCACAACGCCATTCCTTTTTGCTATGACAGAAACCCCTGCATCCCTGGCCACCACACTCTCAAGGCCAGTACCGATCAGGGGTGCCTTTGCCTTCAATAGGGGGACGGCCTGACGTTGCATGTTTGAGCCCATTAATGCCCTGTTCGCATCATCATGCTCCAAAAAAGGTATAAGGGAAGCGGAGACGCTGACGAGTTGATCTGGAGAGACGTCCATATACTTCACATCAGCCACAGGGGTTTTACTCGCTTCTCCCTCTATCCGCACTGCCTCCTCCTCCCTTATGAAATTCCCTCTCGTGTCCAGTGGTGCATTGGCCTGAGCGATGGGATAGTCTTTTTCATCAAGGGCTGACAGGTAGGCTATCTTCTTTGAAACCTTTCCATTTAGCGCATGCCTGTAAGGTGTTTCGATAAAACCAAATTCATTGACTCTGGCGTAGGTACTCAGGGAGACGATGAGACCGATGTTTGGTCCTTCAGGGGTTTCAATGGGACAGATTCTGCCATAATGGGTGGGATGTACGTCGCGAACCTCAAACCCTGCCCTCTCCCTGGTCAATCCACCGGGTCCAAGGGCACTCAGTCTTCGTTTATGGGTTATTTCTGACAGGGGATTGGTCTGATCCATGAATTGAGAAAGCTGACTTGTCCCAAAGAACTCCTTGACCACCGCTGAGACAGGTTTAGAGTTGATCAAATCATGGGGCATGAGTGTTTCAACTTCTTGCAGGCTCATTCTCTCTTTAATGGCCCTCTCCATCCTTACAAGACCAATCCGGTACTGATTTTCAAGCAACTCACCCACTGCCCGTACCCTTCGGTTCCCCAGATTATCTATGTCGTCCACCATGGCTTCAGCGTTCTTGAGACGTATCAGCTCTTTGAGGGTGGCAATAATATCCTCCTTTCGAAGGGTCCGATTATCCAAGGGCACATCTAAATCTAGTCTGTAGTTCAGTTTCAGCCTACCCACAGGAGAGAGATCATACGTGGAAATATTGAAGAAGAGCCCCTGAAAGAAGTTCTTGGCTACCTCCTGTGTGGGCGGGCTAGTCGGGCGCATTTTCCTGTAGATTTCAAGGACAGACTCCTCGCAACCCTCTATCTTGTCCAGCAGCATGGTATTCCTGATCGTGGGGCTGACACCGGGGGCATCTAAAACGAGGCATTCTATTCCCTTTATCCCCTTTTCTTGGATCATCTGGAGCATCTCAGGGGTAAGGGCCGTATTTCCATTGACCAATACCTCACCTGTGCCGGGATCAATCAAATCCTCAGTGATGACCCTTGCTTCCAAGTCCTCCAATTGAATGGGGATTTGTTTTATACGAGCCGATGTAATTTCCTTGTGAAGCCGCTTCGTATATTTTTCACCCGCCTTGGCCAAGACCTTCCGCGACTTGGGATACGTGATATCTTTGGTGATCCTGGTTTGATATAGACTTTCTATCTTCGCGGGGCGAAAGCATCCCTTTTTAGTGATAACAATTTTTTCCGTCTCAAAGAATTGGGACAGGATTTCTTTGGGGGAGTAGCCGAGGGCCTTCAGGAATGTGGTGGAGGGGAATTTGCGTCTTCTATCAATACGAACAAACAAGGTGTCCTTCGGGTCAAACTCAAAATCGAGCCATGAACCCCTAAGGGGTATGATGCGGGCCGAATAGAGTAGCTTACCGCTCGAGTGGGTCTTCCCCCGATCATGGTCAAAAAAGACCCCAGGAGACCTGTGGAGCTGGCTGACTATGACCCTTTCGGTGCCATTAATGATAAAGGTCCCTCTTTCTGTCATCATGGGAATGGTCCCAAAATAAATTTCCTGCTCCTTAATGTCCCTGATGCTTTTTGTCCCATCAGCCCCATCCGTATCAAATACGAGCAAACGTACAGTCAACTTTAGGGGAGCCTCATAGGTCATACCCTTATTGAGACACTCCTCTTCGCTATACTTGATATCCTCGAAGGTGTATTTGACAAATTCCAGAGAAGAGGTATTGCTGAAATCGCGGATGGGAAAAACACTCCTGAATGCGCCTTGGAGCCCAACCGCTTTACGCTCCTCAGAGGAAACATCTTTTTGCAGAAATCGCTCATAGGAATTTCTCTGCATTTCGATCAGATTCGGGATATCAATGATCTTATCGATCTTCCCGAAGTTTCTTCTGATGCGGCGGTCAACATCGTCTTTTGCTTTCATCTGATCTCCTTATGTAAATTTCAAAATTGGGAAACATTCCCTTCCAATCGGAGTACTGGAGTGATGCATCTGTGGGAATAAGGATTATATGGATACCCCCCGTAATCAGTACTCCAATACTCTCTCCGAGGCGTAGGCTCTACGAGCCGGAGGCCGAAACTTTTACCCCGTTTAAAGAAGAGCCTTTAAGCACCAATGTTTTTATACGATTTGTGGAGCTTCATAGTAGGACATTCCAGTAATGATACAATTTAACGGGGCGAGCACTCCAAAATCTCTCTTAATTATTTGATCTCAGCGGTCGCACCCGCCTCTTCCAGTTGTCCTTTGAGATTCTCTGCCTCGTCCTTTGAGACACCCTCTTTGACTGCACCTGGGACACCATCCACCACTGCTTTGGCTTCCTTGAGACCAAGGCCCGTTATGACGCGAACAACTTTGATAACTTGAATTTTCTTGTCTCCAACGGCAGAAAGAATAACATCGAACTCCGTCTTCTCTGGGGCCGCTTCCTGGGCCTGTTGAGCCGGGCCAGGAGCCACAGCAACGGGAGCCGCCGCGGTAACACCAAACTTCTCTTCAAGCTCTTTCACAAAATCTGAGAGCTCAAGCACTGTCATGTTGGATATATATCCAATTACATCCTCTTTACTAATATTGGCTGCCATATCTCTCTTATAACCTCCTTAGAATCTTATTTCGTTTGACGGATTATTATTCTTTAGCCTTCCCATTTTCTTTCGTGGTTTCAATTGCCTTTAGAACATTGAGCAAATTGACGAGGAGGCCATTCAAAACCCTCACAAAGGAGGTGGGAACCTCCTGCATGGCTGACAAGACCTGGGAGAGGAGCTCGTCACGGCCTGGCAATTCTGCCAGTCTCTTGATGGCATCCAAATCCATGGTTTTGCCAGACATCTGTCCTATTTTTATGTCCAGCTTCTCATTATCCCTGCTAAAATCCACAAGGACTTTGGCTGGGGCTACGATATCATCGTAGGTGATGGCAAGGCCACACGGTCCTTCAAAGTGCTCTTTCAGGGACTCGGTCTCCGTATCCTGGCAGGCCAGCTTCATAAGCCTATTCTTAATCACCTGGAATTCGTTCCCGATATCCTTGAGCTCCTTCCTGAGCTTATTGATGGCCTCAACACGAAGACCCTGATAGTCCACTAGAAAGGTCGCCTTCGCCCTTTTGAGCCGGTCCTTCATATCGGCTACAAAAATTTCTTTTTCTTTTCTTTCCAAAAACCAATCACCCCCTCTCCGACAAAAAAAGTATCAGGCGCCAAAGTCAGGGGTGCCTCCTCACTGAAGAAACATCATGGATCGTCTCGGCAGGCCTGAAAAATCGTTTAAGCCCTAGACGACTTTCATCCTTTCCCAGGGCTCTCAGTCGTTA
>DAOVAK010000003.1 GCA_030671095.1 Deltaproteobacteria bacterium
AGGACGGGCGCCAAGGCTACGGCGGGACAGGCTGGAGTGTTGGAGCAATGGGTTCAGAGAAAACACGGCCAATCACTTCAAGGGCGTATGCAATTTCTGAGATATTTAACGAAGAGGAGGTCTTGATTGTATTATGAATGAGGGCAAATTACTTCAGGTCATGGGTCCTGTGGTGGACGTTGAATTCCCGGAAGGGGAACTTCCAGCGATCTTTACTGCACTGTATATAAACAATCCCGCCATCGATGATACGGAGGATAATCTTGTCGTGGAGGTTGCCCAACATCTGGGTGACAACATAGTCCGATGTATTGCCATGGATGTGACTGACGGCCTCGTGAGGGGGATGAGGGTCAAGAATACCGGTAAACCGATCCTCATGCCTGCTGGAGATCCCACCTTGGGCCGAGTTTTGAATGTGGTTGGAAGGCCAGTTGATGGCCTTGGTCCGGTTGAGGCGAGTGAATTTCTCCCCATCCACCGTCACGCCCCAGAATTCGTGGAACAGGATACTTCTGTCAAGGTCCTTGAGACCGGGGTAAAGGTCATTGACCTCCTGGTACCCTTTCCCCGCGGCGGGAAAATGGGGATGTTCGGAGGCGCCGGTGTGGGCAAGACCGTGGTCATGATGGAGATGATCCATAATATTGCCATGGAGCATGGCGGCATCAGCGTTTTTGCGGGCGTTGGAGAGAGGACCAGGGAGGGAAACGACCTCTATCTCGAGATGAAGGAATCGGGCGTTCTTCCAAAGGCAGCCTTGATCTATGGCCAAATGACCGAGCCGCCCGGGGCCAGGGCAAGGGTGGCGCTTTCAGCTCTGACTGCGGCTGAATACTACCGTGATGAAAGGGGTCAGGATGTGCTCCTCTTTATTGATAATATATTCCGATTCACCCAGGCCGGGTCAGAGGTTTCAGCTCTGCTTGGACGGATTCCCTCTGCCGTGGGCTACCAACCCACGCTGGGTACTGACCTGGGTGAACTTCAGGAACGGATCACCTCCACCACGAAGGGGTCCATTACCTCTGTGCAATGTGTCTACGTGCCCGCGGATGACCTGACAGACCCGGCTCCGGCGACCACTTTTGCCCATCTGGACGGCACGGTGGTCCTCTCAAGACCCCTGACCGAGCTGGGCATCTATCCAGCGGTGGATCCACTGGATTCCACCTCTCGTATTCTGGATCCCAATTATGTCGGTGAGGATCACTACCAAACGGCAAGGCAGACCCAACAGATTCTCCAAAAATACAGGGATCTTCAGGACATCATCGCCATCCTGGGCTTGGATGAACTCTCTGACGAGGATAAATTGACCGTGGCCAGGGCAAGGAGAATTCAGAGGTTCCTCTCCCAGCCGTTCCATGTGGCAGAGGCCTTTACGGGAAGACCCGGCGTATATGTGCCGGTCGAGGAAACCGTTAGGGGTTTTAGGGAAATCATTGAGGGCAAACATGATGACCTGCCAGAGGCGGCTTTTTATTTGGTTGGCAATATAGAAGGGGTCCAGGAAAAGGCCGAAGAGATGGCAGCTGCCAGCAAGTAGAGGTGATGGCATGGGAAAGTTATTTCTAGAAATTGTAACGCCCGAAAGGGTCCTGGTGAGCCAGGAAGTGGACATGGTGGTTGCGCCCGGCAGTGACGGGGAATTTGGTGTCCTGCCCGGTCATGTGCTCTTTCTGTCAGGTATCGTCCCCGGAGAACTTCGATATACCGCCGGCACCGAAAAAGGGTCTATGGTTGTTACGACCGGTTTTGCGGAGGTCTCCAACGACAAAGTCTCGGTGTTGGTTGAAGCAGCGGAGAAGGCGGGCGATATTGATCTGGATAGGGCAAGGAAGGCGTTGGAAAGGGCCAAAGAGAGACTGGCAAAGGAGAGAGGGACAAAAGACACAGATTTCTTAAGGGCTGAGAATGCCCTGAAAAGGGCGATTGCACGACTCAAGGTGTCAGAAAAGCATATTTAAAGCCATTAAAATACCTTTAGTTAACTCGATAAAAGGCCCCGAGTTTCGTTTAACGAACTTCGGGGCCTTTTTTATTGATTTTTTTGGTCCCAGAAGATAAAATGACGAACTTAGGATTTCTATATCGTTTTAAAGTATTGAAATTTGTGGGTTTTTAAGGGATTAGGTTAGGGGCGCCATGGGAACAGCCGAGGACATGGATCAGTTCCAGCTGCTAGAAGAAAAGGTCGATTCACTTATACAGTACATCGCCTCCCTGAAGAAGGAGAACGACTCACTGGCCGAGAAGCTACACATTCAAGCGGAGAAGCTCACAGACCTTATGCAAGAAGTGGAACAATTGAAGGAGGCCAGGGGCAAGGTCAAACAGAGGGTTGTCACCCTGTTGGAGAAAATCGAACAAGCGGATTTCTAGTGCCAGGGAGAGACAATTTTGGTGCAGCCTGTAAAAGTCAGAATCCTTGATCGCGAGTATCTCGTTACCAGTGAGGAAGATCAGGAACAGGTCCAGAGGATAGCCGAATACGTCAATGAGAAATTAAGAGAAGTGCAGGATAATACGGAAGGGCTATCCGAGAAAAAAACGGCCATATTGGCTGCCCTGAATATTGCTGGCGAGTATTTTAATCTCTTAAAAGAACGGGATGACCTGAAAGAACGGGATGACCTGTTAGCCCGTTTACGGCAGCGAACAGAATTATTGATCCATAATATTGATTCCGTGATGGGTTAAACATTCGCTCCGCCACCTCGTGGAACGGCGGTAAATTTTATGACAGCAATGCAGAATTAGGACATACGGACTGCTTGGGCTGGGGATTCAGCTATATTTCGAGGTATAACGAGGACTAATCGCACCAAGGTGAAAGACATATCATATAGCTTATAAGGATAAATTAAATCGTTCTAAACCAAACATACCATGCTGGAGTGCATTAATAATACAATATTTAAGCTATATTTTCGGGCCCATATCTCAGATATTGGACCCTCTTCTTAATTGTCTCCAACCTAAGACAGCATTAGGCCCTCAACGAATCTTACCTCTCTACTCCCAACACCTGTAAAATGGGCAGGTCATCGCAAAACTGCAATAGGTTTTTTTGCACCTCCAGCGCGTCAAATGTGCTGAATTCAGAATGCACAAGAGCGATCTTCAGTTGTCTTTGGTGAACTCATGGGTACGCATTGAGATCTCTGCAAGTTCATCAACTGACCGGTTCTGTATCAACACCATGAGAAAGGTGACTTAATATGATAACAAATATGATAACAGTTCAAATGATAGGTGCCATAGCGGCCGGAGCCATTTTAGGTGCGATTATTGGGTTTTGGGTACTCAAAAAGATGGCAAAAGGCGAGGTTGACTCCGCAAAGAAATACAAAGAGAAGACAATCAACGAGGCCCACAGAAACGCCAAAACCATCAAAAAAGAGGCCATGCTCCGAGCGAAAGATGGCCTTTATCGGATGAAGCTGGATTTCGAAAAGGAGACCAAGGAGAAGAAAGAACAACTGCTGGCGCTGGAAAGACGGCTGTTTCACAAAGAAGAGAACCTAGACAAAAAGACTGAGCAATATGAGCAGAGAGAGAAGGCTATTGCCAAGAGAGAAAACGATGCTGCGGGCATTGAAGAGGCCCTGAGGAGAAATCAAACTGAATACGAGCGGCTCATCGCTGAGCAGCGTCATCAATTGGAGCGATTGGCGGGTATCTCGAGCAGGGAGGCAAAGGAATTACTCATAAAATCCATGGAATCTGAAGCCAAACATGATTCAGCAAAGCTCATACGCAAGATTGAAAACGACGCAAAAGAGATGGCCAAACAGAAGTCCCAGGAGGTCCTAGCACTAGCCATCAAGAGATATGCGGGTGAGTATGTGGCTGAAAAGACCGTTTCCGTGGTCAATTTGCCCAACGAAGAGATGAAAGGCCGGATCATTGGAAGGGAAGGTCGCAACATCCGGGCCATTGAAGCTGCAACCGGTGTGGATCTTATCATAGATGATACGCCAGAAGCGGTGATATTGTCCGGTTTTAATCCGGTCCGACGTGAAGTGGCAAAAATTTCTCTGCAGAGACTCATTGACGATGGAAGGATTCATCCTGCACGAATCGAAGAGATCGTAGAAAAGGTCAATGGAGAAATTGAGATGAGCATCAAAGAGGCGGGTGAACAAACCACCTTTGATGTGGGGGTACACGGGATCAATCCAGAGCTCGTCAAGCTACTAGGCCGATTGAAATACCGCTCCAGTTACGCACAGAATGTACTACAGCATTCAAGAGAGGTGAGCTTCATCTGCGGCGTGATGGCCTCAGAACTTGGATTGAACATAAAACGGGCAAAGAGGGCGGGACTGCTTCATGATATCGGTAAGGCGGTGGATCACGAAGTGGAGGGTCCCCATGCGCTGATCGGCGCTGATTTGGCAAAGAGGTTTGGGGAGTCAAACGAGGTGGTTCATGCCATTGCTGCACATCATGAGGAAACAGCCCCCGAATCCGTTCTGGCCATTCTGGTCCAGGCAGCAGACACCTTGTCAGGTGCGAGGCCAGGCGCACGTCAGGAAATGCTGGAGTCTTATGTGAAAAGGCTGGAAGACTTGGAAAAGATCGCAAATTCTTTCAATGGGGTAAGTAAATCCTATGCTATTCAGGCAGGCCGGGAGATTAGGATCATGGTAGAGGGGGATGCGGTTAATGATGACCAGGCCTTTGTCCTTTCTAAGGACATAGCCCAAAAGATAGAGAATGAGTTGACCTATCCAGGGCAAATCAAAGTGACCGTCATACGGGAAATCAGGGCGGTGGATTACGCCAGGTAAACGCCTAACATTTATCATTTATCATTTATCATCGATCATTTAGCATTTTTCCAGGGATCAATGACCGATGAGTAATGATCAATGATCAATGGCCAATGACCAATGAGTAATGATAAATGATCGATGATAAATGTCCATTAGGTGGCTTCTATGGCTGATAAGACCCTATTTGAGAAAAAGGGAAATCCCGTTGCCTATATTGCTGATGATTACAATTCGACCATTTACCTGTGGGATGGATCTCCTGTAGCCTACATTTATGAGGGAGAGCATGTCTACGGGATCAATGGCCAGCACCTGGGATGGTGGCTTGATGAGATTCTATACAATGTTGATGGGGAAAGGATCGCTTTTACATCCGGGACCTGCCCCGTGGCCATTGGAAAAGAATCCCCGAAAAACAAGAAGCAGCGAACGGAAGAAATCAGGCCGAGATGGAAGGCGCCACCGGTGCCTAAATTGCGTTTCGATTTTGCCAGTCAAGATCTGGCGGACTTTTTGATGGAGGGGCAGATCGCTAGGTTTTATGAAGAGTCTCCACCCGAAGAATCTCAGGATAGAGAGACTTAGGGGTTTCGCCAAAATCCCGCCTGAGATTTAGCGTCCTGTCATAGAACCTGCCTATTTTCTTCTCTGTTTTTTTTTGTGAATATACCAGTCATGCGGGAATGATATTCTATGGGCCAAGAGAGAGAAATTGTTTACCTGGTAGACGGGAGTTCATATATCCATAGAGCCTATCATGCCATCAGAGATCTCTCCAATTCAAAGGGCCTTCCTACAAATGCCACATTTGGCTTCACAAGAATGATCCTGAAGCTTATTGAGGAAAAAAAACCGAAATACCTTGCCGTTGTCTTGGATGCCAAAGGGCCCACTTTCAGACATGAAATCTATAAGGATTATAAGGCAACGAGGCCACCAATGCCTGAGGATCTTGTCCTACAACTCCCTTACATCCAGGCCATCTTGAAGGGCTTAGGTATAAGAACGATAGAAAAAGAGGGCTATGAGGCTGATGATGTTATTGGCACGCTGGCGAGAATGGGTGGGGAGAAGGATTTCCTGGTTCTTATAGTGACGGGGGACAAGGATTTCAGACAACTCATATCCCCTAGAATATCTCTGCTGGACACGATGAAGGACAAATATACGGATTATGAGACCTTTACAAAGGAATATGGCCTGGAGCCCGCTCAGGTCATCGACCTTATGGGCCTCTCCGGGGACAGCGTTGATAACATCCCTGGCGTGCCTGGTGTGGGGGAAAAAACCGCTTTAAGCCTGATTAAGGATTTTGGTTCTCTTGAGGGAGTCTTCGAAGGTCTCGAAGAGATTAAGAAAAAGAAATTGAAAGAGAATCTTGAAAAGTCTCAAGAGGAGGCGGTCCTGAGCAAGAGGCTGGTGACCATAGATCAGCACACCCCAATTGATGAGGACATGGAAGATCTGAGGGTCGAAGGACCCAAAAGCCAGGAACTCTCTGAAATATTTCGGGAACTTGAATTCAAATCGCTCTGGGAGCAATTCGCTGTACGTGAGGAGCATGCAAAAAAGGATTACCGCCTTTGTCTGTCAGAAGAGGACCTTTTATCCTTGATAGAGAAAATAAAGCAAAAGGGTATGGTCTCCATCGATACGGAAACCACTGGTCAAGATCCACTCCAGGCAGAGCTTGTGGGGATATCCTTTTCGTGCGAAGAGAACGAGGCATACTACTTGCCTATGGCCCATTCTTATGCGGGAGCACCTGAGCAACTGGATCGCTCAAAGGCACTCGAGATACTGAAAGATGTATTGGAAGAGAGGAAAATAGCCAAGATTGGACAGAACATAAAATATGATGCACTCGTGTTCAGGTGCCATGGCGTGGAGCTCCAGGGTATTCACTTCGATACCATGATCGCCTCTTATGTGATCAATCCGAGCCAGAGACAACATAATCTGAATTATCTTGCTCAACATTACCTGAACCACAAAATGCTCTCTTACGAGGAGCTTGTGGGCAAGGGCAAGAAAAAGAAGAACTTCTCAGAAATTGAGGTGGAAGGGGCGAAAGCGTATTCCTGTGAAGATGCAGACGTTACTTTGCAGTTGATGTCCGTTCTGCAAAAAGCGCTTGAGTCGGATCGGAATCAGGATCTCTTCTATGACATGGAAATGAGACTGGTGCCGGTCCTCATGGATATGGAATTTGCCGGCATCAGAATTGATATCCCGTTCTTCCATGAGATGTCGGACCGTTTTGCTCTTCAGATCAAGGAGATGGAAGAAGAGATATTCGAAGAGGCGGGTATGGCGTTCAACATCAATTCCCCGCAGCAGCTAGGCTATGTACTCTTTGAAAAACTTCAGCTCCCTGTCCAGAAAAAGACGACGAAGACCAAAAGCTACTCCACGGATGTAAAGGTTCTAAAGAAGCTCTCGGCACTCCCACATAAGACCCCGAAACTTCTACTCAGATACAGGACGTTGAGCAAATTGAAATCCACTTACCTGGACGCTTTGGTAAAGATGGTCAATCCCTCAACCGGTAGAATCCACACCTCCTTTAACCAAACGGTTACGGCTACAGGTCGTTTGAGCAGCAGCAATCCAAACCTTCAGAACATCCCCATCAAAGGGGAAGAAGGAAGGGAGATTCGAAAAGGTTTTGTGGCAGAGAAAGGGCACTATCTGCTTTCAGCCGACTACAGCCAGGTGGAACTGCGCGTGTTTGCCCACTATTCAGGAGATCCCTCCTTTGTGGAGGCCTTCGAAAGGGAGGAGGATATTCATACCCGGACAGCCTCAGAGATTTTAGACGTGGCAAAAGAGGCGGTAACCTCAGACATGAGACGGATTGCAAAGGCCATCAACTTTGGCATCATTTACGGCATGGGTCCCCAGAGGCTGGCCCAGGAACTGGGCATAGATAATAAAACGGCCAAAAACTATATCGAGGCCTATTACAAGCGATACCAAGGGGTGACGAAGTACAGGGAGCAGGTGATCGGGCTGGCCCGGGAAAAGGGGTATGTGACGACCCTTTTCAACAGGCGGAGGTACCTGCCCGAGATTAATCAGAGCAAACAGAGGTTCAGAGCGGAGGCCGAGCGCATGGCCATCAATACACCTATTCAGGGGACAGCAGCGGATCTGATTAAGAAGGCGATGATTAATATTCATAATAGATTAGAAAGGGAGAATCTCAGGACAAAAATGATCCTCCAAGTCCATGATGAGCTTCTTTTTGAGGTCATAGAGGATGAGCTTGATCTCATTCGCTCCATGGTTAAGGAGGAGATGGAGGGGGTCCATGCCCTTGACGTGCCGCTCAAAGTGGATGTGAAGGTGGGAAGAAATTGGGATGAGGCACACTGAGGAGTGCCTAAAGTGATCTAAAGTGACTAACGTGACTAAAGTGCCTAAAGTGACTAAAGTGACCTAAAGTGATCTAAAGTGCCTAAAGTGACTAAAGTGCCTGAAGTGACCTGCCCGCCAATGCCTCATTGTACTGGGTGCTAAAGCCCCCATTTGTAGTGAAATGCGAGGAAACAAGGGCGTAAACCCCTAATGGCTGTGGCAGGCGGGGCTAAATTGCCTAAAGTTGATGAGATGTATTCAGGAAAAAGGGTGACCTCACGAAGAATAATCTTAAAGAACTGTTGGCATTTTGGCCATTTATGAATAATTTATTAAATTATACTTTTTCAATCTAGTTTAAGGAGAGTAATCTGCCTGCTGGCACCTGCCTTGGGCATACATGGGTGGGTCATGACGAAGTCCAGGTGATGAATGACCAATGACAAATGACTAATCGCGGAGGCTAGTCAGTATGACTCATGTTTTCGGCCCGGTCCCGTCGAGGCGACTGGGCCTCTCCCTCGGTATTGATCTGATACCAGCGAAAACCTGCACCTACGATTGTCTGTACTGTCAGGTGGGCAGGACAACGCAGAAAACTGTCCAAACCAACGCCTTCGTGTCCAACCACAAGGTCCTTGATGAATTAAAGAAACGGCTTGAGATATTAACCCCCGATGCCGTTACCCTCTCCGGATCCGGTGAACCCACACTCTATTCGGAAATAGATCAGGTTATCGCCTCCATCAAAAGAATAACAGACACAAAAATAGCCATCTTGACGAACGGATCCCTTTTCTGGCAAGAGGTTGTTAGACGTCGTGTTTCTGGCGCAGATATCATCATGCCCACCTTAACGACAGCTTTTGAGGAAACTTTCAGAACCATACATAGGCCGCACCCAGAACTGAGCTTGAGACGTATCACGGATGGCTTGAAGCGTTTGCGCCAAATGTATAATGGCCAAATTTTTTTGGAGGTGTTTCTACTTGCCCGAATCAATGACAGCGAGAAAGAGTTGGAAGGACTTAAGGCGCTCATTGAGGTGATCGCTCCGGACAAGATCCAATTGAATACAGTTGCGCGCCCGCCCGCGGATCAGAGTGCCATATCCCTTGACATGGAAAGACTGAAAGAGATAAGAGACTTCTTTGGCGAGAAGTCGGAGATCATTGCCGAGGCACCACTGAGAAGAAGATGGGGGCCGTACGACTCAATGGTGGAGAGCATTCTGGAGATGGCCAAAAGAAGGCCAGTGAGGGCCTTGGATATAGCAACCATATTTAACATGCCCTTAGAGGAGGTGGAGGGAGTTGTAAAGGGACTCGAGATCAAGGGGACCCTTCGTCAGCAGGAACATTTGGGAGAAGTATACTACATGCTAGGATGATGGAAGACTGGCATATTGCATTTGCTTGGCACTAGATGTCTTCATAACCGAAGATCTTAACATTCCTGTTGAGTTTCGGAATAATTAGTGGCTCCTACAGGGTAACATGTGATACCGGATACCTGATACCGGATCAAAAGGAATTCTCTTGAATTTATCTGGCATCTGGCATCCGGTATCTGGCATCTGTTTGGGTCGAGCAATGTAGTATTTATTCCACCTACTGGTTGGTTTGAGGCAGAGCTTCGCTAGATCTTAAGAGCAGGAAATGGTAGAGGTTCGTTATGGAGAAGGAGATGAATGTGAAGGATTCCAAGGGTTATTATGTGGGCATTGATGCAGGATCTGTGAGCCTGAACTGTGTAGTTATTGACCAGAAAAAGGAAATCGTCTACGAGTCCCCCTACAAGCGTCACCTGGGCAAGGTAGAAGAAGAGGTTCTGGAGCTCTTCCAGGATCTGTATCAACGGTTTGGTCAAGAAAAGATTAAGGCTGTAGCATTTACGGGCAACCATGGACAGAAGATCAGCCAGAGGGTGGGTGGCTTCTATGAGTTCGAAACCATCAGCGAGGTGCTCGGATCTTTATGCGTTCGACCGGATGCAAAGAGTATCATCAGCATGGGGGGGCAGGATATTGCCCTCTTTCAGGTGAGCCATGACGGGGTGAGTTGGGAACTGGAATATTTCAACACAAACGGGCCATGTGCATCGGGTACGGGCTCATTCATAGACCAGCAGGCCCAGCGCCTGGCCACGGCCATCTATTCGGAGGAGGTGGATATCTCCCAGGACCATACGGATAGCATTTTGGAGGACTTCATCAAGCTGGGGCTTAGGAGTGAAAAGCCTTCGAATGTGGCTTGCCGCTGCACTGTTTTTACCAAGTCAGATATGATCCACCTTCAGAACAAAGGGGAGAAGCTTGAAGACATAATCTATGGACTGCATTTGGGAAATGCGAGGAACTACATGAGCACCATTGTTTGCAATCGTGTCCTTGAGAATCCCATCCTGTTCATTGGCGGGCTTTCCATGAACGAACTCCAAGTGCGTGCCTTCAAGGACTACTTCCCTGATGTGATTGTACCGCGGCACAACGCCTCGGTGGGGGCCCTGGGCGTAGCACTTCATGCCCTTGATTTGGGCTTGGAGAATAATTTACACCTTGAGGCGTCTGAATTGATTAGAGGGGAGGAGACCTCTGAGTTTCCCGTGGCCCCCAAGCTGGAACTGAAGGAGACCCATTTCCCAGAGGACAACGAAGTGCGAAAGCGATCCTTTCTAGAGAAAGAACGCGTCTATCTTGGCATCGACATAGGTTCCACCACGACTAAATATGCCTTGATCGATGAAAACCGTGAGATCATCCACAAGAGTTATGTGCACACCCAGGGAAAACCGATCGAGGTGACCCAGGGGCTTCTAAGGATCATCCGGGATGAAATAGGTGACAAGGTGGAGATCATCGGTACAGCCACTACGGGTTCAGGAAGGAACGTGGTAGGGGATTTTCTCAATGCGGATCTTATTATTGATGAGATCACAGCCCACGCCAGAGGCGCCGTGGAGATCGACTCCGGCATTGATACCATCTTCGAGATTGGGGGACAGGACTCAAAATATATCTATATCTCAAATTCCTACCCGCTTGATTTTGACATGAACAAGGTCTGTGCTGCGGGTACAGGGAGTTTTCTCCATGAGCTGGCCAACAAGTACGGGATCAACATTGTGGGGGAGTTTCAGGAGATTGCCCTCTCCTCAGATACCCCGGTTAAGCTGGCAGAGCGATGCACGGTCTTTATGGAGTCAGACCTTGTCTCTTATCTTCAGAAAGGGCTTCCAAGGGACGATCTTATTGCGGGTCTATGCTATGCCATCGTGTATAACTACCTCAACCGCGTTGTAGGGAAAAGGAAGACAGGACAGCGGGTGATGTTTTTGGGCGGGCCTTCTCTGAACAAGGCGGTGGTGGCCGCCTTCGAGAATGTTTTGGGCCGGGGACTTGTCGTGCCCAAACACAGGGAGGTGCTCGGTGCCCTTGGCGCAGCCATCAGCCTTCAGGAAAAGATGGAGCTGGAAAATACGACGACGAGCACCTTCAGGGGACTGGACAGTGCCATAAATGATCAGATGGATTACACCGAGAAGGTCTGCCGTGCAGATGCCAGTTGCCATAACCAGTGCAAGCTCAAGATCTATGACTTTGACGGTCGAAAGAGTATATGGGGAGGGGAATGCGGCCGCTATGATTTGATCAGAGGCAAGGGCAAGAAGGAAAACTATTTTCTCCTGAGAGAGAAAATCTGGCAGTCCCACATGGACGGTGCGTATGAAGAACTGAAGGGAGAACCCATTATGGAGGTGGACGGACGGTCCACCATAGGAATGCAGAGAAGCCTTTACTCTCTGCAGACCGGCGTACTGTGGGCCCATTTCTTTGATAGGCTGGGATATAGGGTCGTCTTTACGCCGCCTACCAACAGTCAGATCTCCAGTGCTGGCATCGAGGCCACGACTTCAGAGACGTGCTATCCCATCAAAGTATCCCACGGTCATGTGAAGGCGCTTGTGGGAAAAACGAAATATCTTTTCCTTCCCAGCATCATCAATATGCCAACACCGAAAGAATATGAAAGGGGTTTTTATTGTCCCCTCGTATCGTCCAACCAGTATATGGTCCGTGTGGCCCTTGACCTGGACAAGGCCTCTATACTGAGCCCCATCATTCACCTGAAATATGACACCTCCACGCTGGCTGTGGAGTTGAGTGAGCAGCTGTCAAAGAAGCTGGGGAAGAGCCGATTAGAAATCGAGAGGGCTCTGGAATATGCCCTGGAAAGACAGAATGTGTTCGTCGATGAGATGTATGCGATGGGAAGGGAGATCATTGACGCCCATCCCCATGACATGCCCTTAGTGTTGGTCACGGGTCGGCCTTATAACCTATATGATGAGAGGTTGAATTTGAGGTTGGGTCAGAATATGGCCAAAATCGGTGTGGATGCCGTGCCCATGGATTTCATAGATGTGACTGACGTGGACCTCTCAGATTTTCCCGCCATGTACTGGGCGCTGGGGGCCCAGATACTGAGGACGGCGCGGTTTATAAAGACTCGCCCCAACTATTTTGGACTCCATATCACCAATTTCAGCTGTGGGGCGGACTCCTTTATTGAACATTTTTACAAGCACGTCATGGGAGATAAACCCTATCTTATCCTTGAACTAGATGAGCACAGTGCCGTTGCTGGGGTGATGACAAGGCTCGAAGCGTACAAGAATGTCATAGAGAATACAATGCAGAAACTAGATTCGGATGGAGGAGAGTATCCTGCGGATAGCCCCCATGTTTATCCGTCCTCGCCCACCTCCCCCGAGCATGCTGAATCCCTTACGACCGATCGAAGTTGACGAAAATGAAGTCAGGCTTTTTCGCCCAGTTCCTCGGTGTGAAGCCAAGTGGAGGTAAGTTGGATGGAAATGAAAAAATACGGCAGCCAGATATTCAGCTCCCTTTCCGAAGGTGCAGGGCAATTTAATGACAGGGACAAGATTCTTCTCCTGCCAGAGATGGCCAGGAGGGCAAACCACCTTGTTGCGGGAGCCCTCAGAAGCTTCGGGATTGATGCACGGGTCATCGATACTTACAAGGGCATGGATCTTGGAAAAGAGTTTACCTCCGGTAAAGAGTGTTATCCCTGTCAGGTGACCACAGGCGACATCCTCTATTTCTTGAACAAAGAAAAGGATAAGCTCGGGGATGATTTTCATCCCGAGAATTACACCATCCTCATGCCCACCTCAGAAGGACCATGCCGTTTCGGGATGTACGATAAGTATCAGAGGATCATTTTAGATTCCTTTCCTGAACTGAGGGCCGTGAATTTCGGCTCACCCAACGCATTTAATGCATATGCTCTGGATGGGATGATTGAAGAGGAGCAGAAGACGGATGTGCGGATGGTTGGCTACTTCGCTATTGTCGTGGCTGATGTCTTAGACAGGCTTTTGTGGAGAGTAAGGCCCTATGAAAAAGAGCCGGGTATGGCTGATGAATTCATAGAGAGGTCCATGCATGACATGGCTGAGTGCTTTGAAGCATACGGGGCGAAGAAGGACTTAGACAAAATACTTGATAAGCTGGAAGAGATCATTAAGCAGGGAAAAGCCCTTATTGCCCCGAACATTCCTCCTAAACCCCTCATTGGTATTGTGGGTGAGATTTACTTGAGAAGCCATGTCCAATCGAACCAGGATGTCATTCGCACGCTGGAAAAGTATGGTGCCGAGGTGGTCAATGCATCTATTGCGGAATGGTTTAATTACACCACCTATGATAGGGTGAGGGAGGCCAGAAAAGGACTAAGACTGAGCCTGAAGCAGTTTCGTCTCGGCGAGGCTATGAGGTATCTGAAGAAGATCTTCAGGCATGAAATAGAACTTCGATTTCAGCAGAGAAAACAGGATCAGATTTATAAACGGGCGAAGCAAATCATTGACCTGGCTGGTGATCATAGGATAGGCCACTTGGAAAAGGTGCTCAATGAGGAGGATCTCTATTCCTTTGAGGTGGGAACAGAGACCTGCTTAAGCATCCCGGGTATCATGGAGTATGTGCATGAGGGATATAACGGCGTGGTCAATGTCTATCCCTTCACATGCATGCCGGGCACCGCCACTTCGGCTATAGTCCGGCCCATGATGAACCGTATGAAGGTCCCCTATCTGGATACGCCTTATGATGACACCTTCCAACCCGGCAGGGAGGCGGCCATTAGGACCTTCATGTATCAGGCACAGCAACATCACGAACGCAACGGAAGGGCAGACCTAAATAACGCATGACAACAAAGATGCTTATCAATGCCCTGGAGCCTGAAGAGTACAGGGTAGCCTTCATCAAGGATGGCATGCTGGATGGATTTCATATCGAAACATCCACTGCCGAGCAGATCAGGGGAAATATCTACAAAGCACTTGTGGAACGGATAGAGCCGAGGCTCCAGGCCTGTTTCGTCAATTTCGGATCCGAAAAGAACGGTCTATTGCCTGCCGACGAAATACATCCCGAATACTACCAAACGACACGCCGAGATCCAAAAGATAAGGATGTCCCGCCCATTGGGAATCTGGTCAAAAAGGGGCAGGAACTCCTCGTCCAGGTGACAAAAGAGATGCCCGGGCGCAAAGGAGCCCATCTCACCACCTATCTCTCTTTGGCGGGGAGATATCTTGTTTTGACCGTAGGCCGGACCATCAATGGTGTATCGAGAAAGATAGAGGATGATAAGGAGAGACAAAGACTGAAATCCATAATGGGACGATTGAAGCTTCCGGAAGAGATAGGATACATCGTCAGGACTGTTGCCGCAGGCCAAAATAAGAAGGAGCTCTCCCGGGATCTCAACCGGCTACTGAGGATTTGGGAAGATATCAAGAAAAGGGCAAAAAAATCTCCCACCCTTTCAGTGATTCACAAGGAGCAAGATATATGTCTCCGTACCCTGAGAGATTATTACAATAGTGATGTTTCCGAGATCCTCGTGGATGACAAGGAAACCCACGACCGGACCAAGGAATACATGAAGATCATATCCCCAAGGCATAAAGGTCGGGTGAGGCATTACAGGAGCAATCGTCCCATTTTTGACCAGCACCAAATCGAGCGGCAGATTGAGAGCATTTACAGCAACCAGGTTCAATTGAATTCAGGGGGTTACATTGTCATCGATGCCACAGAGGCATTGATTTCCATTGATGTGAATTCTGGCCGCACGAAAGTGGGAAAGAATATTGAGAGTATGGCCTATAAGAACAATCTGGAGGCCGCAAGGGAGATCGCCAGACAGCTCAGATTAAGAGACATGGGGGGGTTGGTGGTTATTGACTTCATCGATATGAGGGACCGCAAACATGTCAGAGAGGTGGAGAAGGTTCTTCGAGAAGAGCTCAGAAAAGACCGGGCCAAGACGGATACATCCCATATCTCTAAATTTGGTCTTCTGGAACTCTCCAGAGAGAGACTGAGGCCGTCCATCGAATCAAGGAGTTATCAAACCTGTCACTATTGTCAGGGCAGAGGGAGCATTATGTCTGTGGAGTCGGCAGCTGTTTCCCTTTTGCGTCGCATCTGGATGGGCGTTTGGAAGGGAGGCATAACGGAAGTGAAAGGGGCCCTTCCAATGGAGGTTGCCGCCTACCTCCAGAATCGAAAGAGGAGAGAGTTGGCTGAACTTGAAGACCGATACGGTGTGGCCATTGTTCTTCAGGGCAATCCCTCATTAGCCCCCGGAGAGGGCAAATTGGAATTTATGAAAGGCGGCGCAGTGCCTGCCAAGTAAGCAATTCAGACTATGGAGTAGGTGGGCCAGGTCTTTATGTTCAACAACATTATCTATTTCATTATTGTCCTCTTTATCTACTATTTCGCCTACCCAAGCAAGCCCGCAGAGAACTCCTTATACTACACGCTTGCGATGCTTTTCATGAGCTGGCTTGCCTTTGCAGGGTACAGCCGATGGGTTTTTCAACGCGTCCTTGATCGTTTCAAAGAGGACACCGCAGGACATGGCCGTCTGGTGCGAGAATATCAGGGGCTGACCTTTAGGCTTTCCATCTTCGCCATATTTCTATTTGCATTGGACGTCAACTTCTTTTACCTCAGACACTGGATTCAGGTTGTTCCGGGATTGAAATATTTTACTGTCTTACAGGGCGTACTCGCCCTCACCCTCTTTTTTGTCTATCTGGGCACAATTTGGTATTTTTCTTACCCCCTATACAGGGTAGCATTTCACACAAAGGTTCAGAGAAGGTCGTTTATCACCTCCAATTTCAGACTGAACATTCCCATTCTCTTTCCATGGCTGGTGCTCGCCATTTCACATGATCTCATGACCTTTACCCCCTGGGGGGGACCAGAGAGTTTCCTGAATAAACCAAAGGGGCAGTTTCTCTTTTTTGCCATTCTCATTACTGTCCTGATGATCTTTTTGCCACAGCTTATTCAGTATTGGTGGGGATGCCGTCCGTTTAAACCTTCAGACAAGGTGAGGGAAGTAAAGGGCTTTTTGCGCGAAAAGGGCTTGAAATATCGTGAGCTCATGCGATGGCCCATTTTTGAAGGCAAGATGATGACAGCCGGCATTATGGGTATTATCCCGAGATTTCGCTATATACTTATCACGGACGCGCTCATGGAGGTCCTCTCCCTGGAAGAATTGAAGGCTGTGGTGGCCCATGAAATGGGGCATGCCAAATATCGTCATCTCCTTCTTTACATTTTCTTTTTCCTCGGGTTCATGGTCTTGGTCCTTGGGTTGTTCAATCTTGAGGATCCTGGGCTTTACATTCTCTTTCTAGAATACCTTTTTATTAGATTTTCCAAGACACTCTCAGGTCATACTTTTTTGGTGATTTACGGGCTCTCTGTTTTGGCAATCATACTTGTCTATTTCCGCTTCGTGGTCGGATTTTTTATGAGGAACTTTGAACGTCAGGCGGATCTCTACTCTGCCGCCACCATGGGCAGTCCCCGACCCACCATCAGTTCCCTTGAGAAGATTGCGCTCCTTAGTGGAAAGAGTAGGGAACTTCCCAGCTGGCATCATTTCGGCATTAAGGAACGGGTAGATTATCTCTGGCGCACATTAAGCGAACCTGGACTCGCAAAAAGACACCACCGGTTTGTGGCCACTTCTTTTCTGGTCTACTTGGTCCTTATCGCCAGTTTTGGCTGTCTTCTCACTTTCAGTTCCGTAGAGCAAGACCTAGGCAATAGGATAATAACCACTTCGGTAAAGAAGCAACTCGTTAAAGATCCGAATAACGTACAGTTTCTCTTGGTTCTGGCCGGAGCCTATCATGAAATGGGGAAACTGGATGAAGCCATTGAGACCTATGAGAAGATAATTCTCCTTGATCATTCACAGGCTGTGGCGCTGAACAACCTGGCATGGATCTTGGTCACCGTTTCCGATGAGACCCTAAAGGATAGAGAGCGTTCGCTCATACTCGCGAGGAAAGCCGCGGATCTGAATAGGGCTCCCTTTATTCTGGATACCCTCGCAGAGGCCTATTATGCCAATGGGCTGAACCAGGAAGCCATAGAGACCATCCAGGAGGCCATATCACTTGGGCCGCAGAATAGAGGCTATTACGAAAAACAACTGGAGAAATTTGCAGCCTATGCGGACCAAAGATAACGTCATCCCATCCAAGCCATCCCTATCTGCGGTCCGGAGAGAAATGAAGAAGGCCCTGGTCTTGACAATCCAAGAATTGTGTTTATATTCATTTCAATTCTAGATATCCATCAATAAAATCAACAGGTTGAATTCCATTTTTTACTCTGGTTTTTCACCCAAGGGAGTGGGTTACCAAAAAAGCATACCCTTGGATTTTTTGCTAAATAATTAAGAGAAGGAGGATTTGAGTGATGAAGATTAAGCCATTAAGTGACAGGGTTCTGGTTCTCAGGATTGAGGAGGATGAGGAGACCGGTGGAGGTATCATTATCCCGGATACGGCAAAGGAGAAACCTCAAGAGGGCAAGGTGGTCGCTGCTGGACCTGGAAGACTGGATGAGAATGGAAAGAGGATTCCCATGTCGGTGAAGAAGAATGACCGGATTCTGTTTGGGAAATATGCGGGCACAGAGATCCAGATTGAAGGTCTGGAGCATATCATCATGCGAGAAGATGACATCCTGGGTATTGTGGAAAAGAAGAAGAAGGGGAGGTGATGGGATATGGCGGGTAAAGAGATCAAATACAGTTCCAAGGCCAGGGAGAAGATGCTGATCGGTGTGGACACCTTGGCAGACGCAGTGAAAGTGACCTTGGGTCCAAAGGGACGCAATGTACTGTTGGAGAAATCGTGGGGCTCACCGAAGACGACGAAGGATGGTGTGACGGTGGCCAAGGAGATTGAGCTGGAAGACAAGTTTGAGAACATGGGGGCCCAGATGGTCAAGGAGGTGGCGTCCAAGACGTCCGATGTGGCCGGGGATGGCACCACGACAGCGACCATATTGGCTCAGGCCATTTACCGTGAAGGGAGCAAGCTGGTGGCAGCAGGTTCCAACCCAATGGCCATAAAGCGTGGGATAGAGAGGGCTGTGGATTCGGTTGTGGACCAGTTAAGGAAGCTTTCCAAACCGACGAAAGAGAAGTTGGAGATTGCGCAGGTGGGCACGGTGAGTGCGAACAACGACAGCACCATTGGGGATATTATTGCTGAGGCCATGGAGAAGGTGGGCAAGGAAGGCGTCATTACGGTTGAGGAAGCCAAGGGCATGGAGACGACCCTCGAGATTGTAGAAGGGATGCAGTTTGACCGCGGGTATCTGAGCCCCTACTTCGTGACCGACCTGGAGAAGATGGAGGCAAATCTGGAAGAGCCCTACCTGCTTTTGCATGAGAAGAAGATCAGCAATATGAAAGACCTGGTCCCCATCCTGGAGCAGATTGCCAAGATGGGCAAGCCCCTTCTGATTGTCGCAGAGGATGTGGAAGGTGAGGCATTGGCCACGCTGGTGGTGAACAAGTTGCGTGGGACCTTGAAGTGTGCAGCGGTCAAAGCCCCTGGTTTTGGTGACAGGCGCAAGGCGATGCTCGAAGACATAGGGATTCTGACAGGGGGTCAGGTGGTCAGTGAGGACCTGGGCGTTAAGCTGGAGAATGTAACCCTGAACGATTTGGGTACAGCAAAGAGGATCAATATAGATAAGGACAACACCACTATCGTGGATGGAGGTGGCAGTCGTGAGGCATTGGAAGGCCGGGTGAAACAGATTAGGGTGCAGGTGGAGGATACCACCAGTGATTATGACCGCGAGAAGTTGCAGGAGCGTCTGGCCAAGCTGATCGGAGGGGTGGCGGTGATCAATGTGGGCGCGGCCACTGAGATGGAGATGAAAGAGAAGAAAGACAGGGTGGAAGATGCCCTCAATGCCACCCGCGCAGCTGTGGAGGAAGGGATTCTGCCTGGAGGTGGTGTGGCTTTTGTTCGAGCCATGAAGGCGTTGGAGAAGTTGGAGTTGCCCGGCGAGGAACAACTGGGCGTCAAGCTGGTCAGGCGGGCGCTGGAAGAGCCGGTGAGGCAGATAGCGAGCAATGCGGGTTTTGAGGGGGCCATCGTGGTGCAAAAGGTGATGGAAGGCAAAGGCAGCTTCGGGTTTAACGCGGAGGCTGGTGAATATGAGGATTTAATGAAGGTGGGCATCATTGATCCCACTAAGGTGACGCGATTTGCCCTGCAGAATGCGGCCTCTGTGGCAGGGTTGCTCATGACCACGGAGGCGATGGTGGCGGAGAAGCCGGAGAAGAAGAAAGCTGAGGCACCCGGCATGCCACCTGAAGATATGTACTAATCCCCCTCACGAAACATTGGCCCGAGCAGGCGCACTACCCTGTTCGGGCTTAACTGTTTTGCTCGATTGCTTAACAGGATGGTTCACGCTCTGGAGGCCATCCCAATTTTTTCCCTCCGGCCTGTAAGCCCTACGGGCTGGAAGCGGGGCTGGAGGCAAGCCGATATCTATTACCGACAAATTTGGACGTAGCCGTATCCCTTAGAAGAGACCAGCTAACTTGCGTCTATTTTCTACTATGAATGATAAATTAGGAAGAGAAGAACTGAGGGCTGAAATTGAGCGGGGACATTTTGCGAGAGCGGCCCTCGTGGCAGCCTCCCTCGGGGTTGGTGAAGAGGAGCTGGGGGAGCTGAGGCTCAAGGCCTTGTGGCAGATGTCAGCCGTTAACAGGAATGGGCCAGGGACAAAGCGGCTTGCCCAGGAATATGGGTTTTCCAAAAAGGAACTGGGACAGACCCTGCGGCAATATGCTGACAAGATGAAAGACGAGGGAGATATCAAGCCCCTTGAACCTTGTTATGACAACAACACCAGCAAGTACCTCACCTATGAGGAATGGCTGGATCGCTTTTTGAGCAACTGGGACAAATTGCCAGAGTCCTGATTCGTTTCTTTTGCCCTTCTCAATTGCGCCAAGTGCAGAAAGGCTTTTCTTTGAAGCCACATTCTGGTAGAAAGAATCCCGTTCAACACGCCACTTTTGTTTTTCCAAACAACCAACGTCATATCCGCCCGCAACGGGTGCGGGAGCAGGTATCCAGAACTGGAGTCATACACAATTTCCTTTAGGGAAGAGGGGTGCAGAGATTGCAAAAGCAAGGAAATGAAGAGGGTTCTGGGGCCAGGGCTGAGAAGCCTGTCTCGACTGAACATGAAGGTCTCATGAAGGACCTTCATGCCCTGACGGGTAGCAAAATCCTTGGTCGCATTATGGAACAGAAGAACCCCCGAAAAATGGTTCAGTCCCTCTCGTCTGGCGATTTTTTTTGGCTGGTCAACAAGGTTGGTGAAGAGGAGTGTCTTGCTCTCTTGGAATTGGCATCCGAGGCCCAGTGGCAGTATCTGCTGGACCTGGAGATCTGGAGAAAAGATCGGCTGGACATGGAACAAACCTCGGCTTGGATCAAAAGACTTCAACAGGCCGATTCCAAACGACTCGTCAGTTGGTTATTTGGCCAGGGAGAAGCCCTTGCCTCTTACCACCTTTTCAAAAGTATGGAGGTGATTGTCCTAGACAAAGACGATGAGGCCTATGATCTTCCAGAGGGTTTTTTTAGCCTAGATGGCGTGTTTCACATCAGGGTCACCGATTCTGAGTATCGAGAGACCATCGAGAATATCATAAGAGAGATGGCCAGGGGGGATAACGTCCGGTACCAGGCATTTCTAACGAGCCTAGCGGGTCTTCTGCCTGCTGAGATGGAGGAGGAGATGTTTAGGTTGAGGAATGTGCGCCTTGCGGAGCACGGTTTCCTTCCCTTTGAAGAGGCCATGTCGGTTTATGCCCCTCTGGATCCCGGTGCACTGAGTCCTGAGAAACCAGAGGCGTTGCCAGATATTTTTGAGGATGAAGAAATGCGGGCCATGGTTCCTGCACTTCCCCTTTATCACACCGAGACAGAAAACATGTTGACAGAGGTCGCATACAAGACCGAGGATCCCGTTTTCATGGATAAGATTCGCCTCGAGTTTGCGGGTCTTTGCAACCAGATCATGTCGGCAGACGGGCTTTTAGTCCCTGAACTTGATGTGCTGGTCAGGACGTGTCAGAAGGTGGCAAGGGTTCTAAACCTGGCTCTGGAGAGGCTGTGTGGGAAAGACGTGTCCAAAGCCAAACAGGTCCTCAGGACCCGCTCCTTTGTTGACCTTTTTCGGGTTGGTTTTGGCCTGACGCTGAAATTGAAGTGGGAAGCAGAGCGTTGGTTAAAGGAAAGCTGGTTCTTTGGCCAGGGTTTAGATACCGACTTCTGGGGAGAACATTGGGGAGGAATCCTCGCAGGCATATTGGGGGAAAGACCTCGGTATTACCTGGGCCTGAGAGGAATGGAAGCATACAAGGATTTTGAATGGCTCTCTGAGTTGGGTGAGTCTCTTAAGGAACTCCGTCGTCTGATGGTATTGGATGGCCTCATAGAACAACTAGCAGAGTCTTACCCCATGGATGAAGGGTTAATGGGTTCCCCAGAGGTGACCTTTCGTCCACTTCTTTTCAACCTCTGGAGCCGTCTTTTGTTAGACCTCCGGCCCTCCTTTTCGGGGCTTTCCCTTGAGCAGGCAAAGACGCTGTTAAAACGACTAAGAGCCGGCAGCGAGAAGCCGCCCTATGATATGCCAGGGTTTGAAGAGATCTTTGTCAAGGATTTTATGTCCTATGCCCTGAATGCGGACCTTGAGGCCGCATCTATCCTCAGGGATACCATGTCTTTCATCTGGCATGAATTTCGAGAAGAATATGAATGGGTAGTTTTGGATGATCTGGATGCCAGATACTCGAAATTTATTTCGATCCTGCCCGCTCGCGGAGTTGCTCCTCAGTAAAACAGGCCGTGCACGTTTTGCCCCATAGGGAGAATGTGTTGTTTTCTTTGTAGAGCTTTACATGCTCGTAGCCATCTTTGATAAGTTCTTTTAGTGCCGAGACGGGAATGGAGATCCCTTCAATATTTACGTCGCCTTGATCGTTCTTGCCAGAAATTAGTTCCTCAATCTTCATTAACAAATACCTCCATATATCAGGATTTATTTTGAAGTCAAAAACCTTGTCCTCCCCCGCATAGCGGGATCTTCGATGGGCCAGGTCAGAAATTCTTGGCTTTGCCGGTAAAGATAGTGAGCTGTTTTGGAGTACTGGAGTATTGGCGTGTTGGAAAAAGCTAAAACCCGAATTTCAACTTGAATAAGTCCTTATCATTACTCCATTACTCCACCACTCCATTACTC
>DAOVAK010000644.1 GCA_030671095.1 Deltaproteobacteria bacterium
TCAACGGAGAACCCTCTGAAGTTATTGTCCGGCCTAACGAACTCTTAGTGGATGTGATCAGGGACAAGATTGGACTGACCGGAACCAAGAAAGGGTGCGGGGCAGGAGACTGTGGCGCCTGTACAGTCCTAATGGAAGGCAAGCCCATACTCTCATGCCTCACCTTGGCCATCTCCTGCCAGGGAAAGCATATTGAGACCATTGAAGGTCTGGCTAAAGATGGGATACTGGATCCCCTTCAGCTAACCTTTGTGGAGAAAGGGGCGATCCAGTGCGGTTATTGTACACCTGGAATGATTCTTTCCGCCAAGGCCCTGTTAGGGAAAACACCTAATCCTGATCCCGAAGACATCAGATATGAAATGGCCGGCAATCTTTGTCGTTGTACAGGTTATAAAAAGATAATGGAGGCCATAATTAAAGCTGGCCAGGGAACGCATGAAGGAGGCCCCGAACGTGCCCGGATTTGATTTTTCCGTTATCGGCAAAGGCCTTCCTCGCAAGGATGCCTGGGAAAAGGCCACTGGAGCAGCCCAATATACGGATGATCTGAAGCTGCCACGTATGCTGGTCGGCAAAATCAAACGCAGCCCCCATGCCCATGCACGGATTCTCTCTATCGATACGAAGAAGGCCGAAGCCCTTCCTGGCGTAAAGGCAGTTCTAATTGGGTCAGAAGCCCCTAATTTGTATGGCATAATGCCTCAAACACCCACAGAATCGGCCCTTTCCATTGACAAAGTGCGTTTTGTGGGCGAAGGGGTGGCGGCTGTTGCGGCAATCGATGAAGATACTGCATCAGAAGCCTTGGAGCTTATAAATGTGGAATATGAACCTCTCCCTGCCTATCTAACCCCAGAGGAGGCCCTTGAGGATGGAGCGGTTCCAATTCATGAAGATAAAAAAGGAAACAATATCATATATGAAGGGAAGCAGTCCTTTGGTGATGTGGATCAGGCTCTGTCCCGTTCGGCTTATGTGCTTGAGAAAGATTTTTATACACAATGCGTAAATCACGCCTTTATGGAACCGCATTCAGCCTTGGCCAGATTCGACGAGGGGGAGAGATTGACCCTCTGGTCATCTTCCCAGATTCCCCATTATCTGCACAGGACCCTTTCTCTGGTTCTGGGAATTCCAATGCAAAGGATTCGCGTTATCCTCCCAACAATCGGCGGAGGATTTGGAGGAAAGGGGGAAGTTGCTTCTAATGAGCTCTGCGCTGCCTTTCTGGCTCGCAGGACCGGGAGGCCGGTAAAAATTACCTTTGAAAGAGAAGAGGTGTTTTTCACCAACAAAGGACGTCATCCCATGCGTATGCACATAAAGGTGGGTGTGGATGAAAATGGAATACTTCAGGCCATTGATTTTGACACCCTGATGGATGGCGGTGCCTATCTGGGATGGGGGGTGGTGGTCATGTTCTATTGTGCGGCCATGCTCCATCTACCATATAAAGTCCCGAACATTCGTTTCCATGGGATGCGGGTCTATACCAATAAACCGACTTGCGGTGCCATGCGTGGATTGGGAGGGGTACAGCCTCGATTTGCGTTAGAGACCATGCTGGATGAAATTGCTTTAAAATTGGATATGTCTCCCTATGAGTTAAAGCGAAAGAATGCCGTGGAGTCAGGTCACACCACAGCGCTCAACAACTATGTACGTCATTCCGAGTATAAGAAATGCCTGGATAATGTGGTAAAGCGTTCCGGTTATCTGGAGAAAAGAGGAAAGCTCCCCTTTGGGAAAGGGATTGGCCTGGCTGGTGCACATTATAGTTCAGGGACATCCTACACCCTCTATCTCGCATACAAACCCCATTCCTCAGCCCTGATCCGGGTAGACACTGAATCCGGCGTAAGCGTTTTTTGCGGGGCTGCGGATATTGGACAGGGATCAGACATGGTAATGGGGATGATTGCTGCAGAGACACTTGGGGTTCCTTATTTCGATGTCCAGGTCTACTCAGGAGATACCGGGATAACCCCCTTTGATTTAGGAACTTTTTCGAGCCGCGTTACTGTGGCCTGCGGACATGCCGTTGAAGAGGCGGCCCTCGAGATTAATAAAAAACTTTTTGGAGTTGCGGCAGTATCATTAGGGATCCAGGGCGAGCAGCTTATTTCTCAAAATGGAAAAATTTTTTCCCAATTTGAACAAAAAAAATCCATGGATTTCTGGGAAGCGGTGGAAAAGTACATCTCGGCATCCGGGCCGTTAACTGCCACCGGGCATTATACCCCACCACGCCGTTCGGCCTCAGGCAAGGTCCAAGGGGGGAACATCGGGCATGCCCCAACCTATGGGTTCACTGCCCAGGTGGCGGAGGTAGAGGTAGACATAGAGACAGGTGAGGTACGGGTCATGAAAGTGACCGAGTCGGGAGATTGTGGCCAGGCTATCAATCCCATAAGTGTAGAGGGTCAAGTAGAAGGGTCAATTGTGATGGGCATGGGCCAGGCCCTTTTTGAAGAGATGGTGGCT
>DAOVAK010000421.1 GCA_030671095.1 Deltaproteobacteria bacterium
GTGGCTGCAAAGGACAGGTGATGCTCTTTATTGATTATGCGGTTTAGAGCGGTCTCCGGATCCTTGCCGGGGAGTCCAGGCCCATTTGCCCGTGTAAACGCCCAGGCATCTGAAAGCGCTTGCACGAAATAACCCGGGCAGTCGGTGGCTTCACCAAAGCCCTCTTCCCCATCATCAGCCTGAATGCGGACCAAGAGACTATCATATGCCTCAAGGGAGCCAAAGGAGAGATGGTAGGGTCTGATCAATGGGAGGCGAACACGATACGCCGTCACGCCGCTGATTAACTGGCCCACTTTCCCTCCTCTCACGCGCTTTTGTTTTGGGTCTGGATGGAAGCGAATACTTGTTTGATAGGCTTTCGAAAATTGAAGAAAAACGTGAGTAACCCTGCACCCAGGAGGATGGCGCAAACCGGTCGCTCAAAAAAGCCGAGCCAGTCATACTGCAACATCTGCATCGCTTTCACCAGGGCAGACTCTCCTATCTTGCCCAGAATCACGCCCAGGATGATGCCTGGGATGGAATAACCGGAGCGGCGAAGGAAATAGCCCGCAATTCCTGCCATGAAGATGACCCACACATCCAACAGACTGTTGCGAAGGGCGTAAGCGCCAATGGTTGCAAGGAGGAGGATAGCGGGCGACAGGATCCTGAATGGGATTCGCAACAGGTTAACGATGGTCTTTGTCTCGATGTAGCCCAAAATGAAGATGAACAGGTTGGCCAAGAACATGGCCACAAAGAGGACCCATACCAAATCTTTTGCCCGCATCATAATCAATGGTCCCGGTTCCATTCCATGAATCATAAACACGCTTACCATCATGGCCGTTATGGCGCCACCCGGTAATCCTAGAGCAAGGAGAGGAATCATCGCGCCCCCTGTTGCGGCGTTATTGGCCGATTCGGAGGCCACCACACCCTCCAGTTCGCCTTTCCCGAAACGCTCCGGGTGTTTGGACCATCGGACAGCCTCATTATAACTGAGAAACGCGGCCAGGGTGGCGCCGATGCCAGGCAAGACGCCAGCAAAAAACCCCAGAATCCAGGAGCGTATTATGGTCACTTTGAGCTTCCAAAACTCATTGAAACTGGGGAACTTTAGCCCCACCTTGGGGGCCCGGTATTTCTGGGTGATCATTTTCTCTGCCTGGACGAATACCTCCGAGACGGCAAAGAATCCCAGAATCAAAGGGATGAAGTGGATACCCGCTAGGAGGTAATATGTCCCAAAAGCAAATCGGTGAAGCGCCCCGGCCGGGTCAGTTCCTATAGTGGCGAGTAGGAGACCTGCCAAAACTGAAAGCCACCCTTTCCATATGTTTTCCGCCCCTACAGATGCTGCGACTGTGAGCCCAAAGAAGATGAGGCAAAATATTTCTGGAGGACCAAATGCGTGGATGGCCCAGCGCGCAACGGTGGGGGCAGCTATCATCATTACAATAGCTGAAAATATTCCCCCCATAGAGGAAGACATGATGGCGGCCCCAATGGCCTTCCCCGACTGGCCCTTTTGCGTAAGGGGATAGCCATCAAAGGCCGTGGGGGCGTTCTCAGCGGAACCGGGGATATTGAACAAGATGGCCATGACAGCGCCGCCGTAAGTTCCCGCCACGTAGATCACACCATAGATCATAATGGCATGGGTGGCGTCTAAATAGACAGTAAAAGGAAGGATGATAGCACCCAAGGTAACCATGTTGATCCCGGGCATTGCCGCGAAGAACAACCCCCCGATAAGCGCTGCAAAAAAGAGAAGGATAGCGAAAGGATCGCCTACCAGATGACTAAGACCCCCATAGAAATCGGCCATGAATCCTCCTTTACATCATTTACTGTCTCTCTTTTTGTGAATCTCCCTGATGCCTTACCTGAACTCGAGGGCCGGGCCTCGAAAGATCTAAGGTCCAGGAAACGTGCGGAAATTGGCATCGCCATCCCGCTCCAGTTTTTCTAACAGGGCCACCTCCCAGGTCAAATAGTCACGCATGGCCTCATAGGGCGCGTCTGTCTGCTCGTAAGGCTTGTACCAGACATCGTCCGCCTCGGAAATGGGACGTTCCATGCCTTCAGACGTGGGCAGGCCCGCGGCGATCCAGGCGTTGGTCCCACCGTTCAAGACGCCTACCTTTGAATCCGACCGATTAGCCTCCATCTCTTTCACTGCCAGGTGTGCGAGCAAGCCATCCGGCGAGGTCAAGACCAAAAAATCCGTTGATGGGACATGAGACAAATCTGAATCCAGCCGCGAGCGTACGCCCCACCAGGCTCCTGGAATATGGTGATTTTTGTACTGGACACTGGTGGCCAGGTCCACCACAGCAAGTCGTTCACCGGAATCGAGCATCGCTTTGAGCTCCACGGACGTGAGTGTGTCCATCCTCTCAAAGCCCAGAATCTTTGCCCGATGCGGACCCGGCACCAAAGGTCCATCGCCAATCCCGCCTGCCAGCACGTAAACGTCAGTCCAGCCCATCTGAACGAGCCAGGAGGCGGTCATGGTGGCACGCACTTCGCTGTCATCCACGAGCACCAATCGCGGATTCCGCACAGCCACATATTCGTCGGTGGCTTGTACAAGCTGTCCACCTGGGGCGTTCCGAGCGCCTTCTAAATGTGCTGACTCGAATTCTTTCGGCGAGCGCACATCCAGAACATAGAGGGTTCGCGTGTCAGTCTCATCAGCCCACGCATTTAAAGTGTCTTGATTGACCTTTTTGACGCCAAAGCGTTTGGCCACCCGTGCCGCGCAGGCTTCGGCCTTGGCAATACCAGCGGCTGACGGGGTGGGTGCATGCCGTTTCTGTCCATATTTCAGCTCGAATCCGGCCAGTTGCCAACCCATGGTACCATCCTTTAAAGCCGCCACGGGGTTGGGAATGCCAGCATTGATCAGGGACTGTGCGCCAATGATGCTTCGGGTGCGGCCTGCACAATTGACCACCACTGTCGTTGCCGGGTCTGGAGCCGCATCATGAACCCGGTAGACCAGTTCTGCCCCCGGCGAGTCGATCCCACCAGGGATACTCATCCGTTGGTATTCCTCCTGGGGCCGGGCGTCAAGAACGACCAGATTCTGGCCCCTGTCCAGCTTGGCCTTAAGCTCCTCTGCGGTGAGCCTGGGGGTGTCGTAGGTCACCTCCACAAACTCGCCAAAGACCTTGCTGAGCACGTTGACACCGGAGAATAACTCGAAGCCTGCATTGCGCCACCCTTCGATACCATTCTCCAGGGTAGCCACATTGGAGTAACCCCATGAGGTCAGGCGTTCCGCCCCCCTCTCAGCCAGCCGCACTTCATCCGGGGGGCCCTGGTCAACCAGAACGATCCGGGTGGTCTGACGTGGTACCAAGTCGTATAATTTGAGTTCCAGGTGACTTAAAGGAACACAACATGCGAACAATTGGTGTTCCTTCGCAAACGCACCCTGCTCGCGCAGGTCTAGGAGGGCGAGCTCCTCCTTTCCGTGCAGCATATCTTTGAGTTGAACGGGGGTGATGGTTTTCATTTTTCATCTCCCTTTACTACAAAGCGCTCCTGCGGTCAATCTTGACGGCTTCGAAAAAAGTCCAACTGCCGTTCGACATGCTCACGGCCCTGAGCAAAGCCGAAGGGCTGCGTTACGCTTCATCCCCGCCCTGTTAGATACGTTCTAACAGGTATTGGG
>DAOVAK010000494.1 GCA_030671095.1 Deltaproteobacteria bacterium
GAAGGCTGGAACCGTGATCTCCTCTGTACTGAGCCCGCCTCCCGCCTCCAGACGCCTCTCCATGACCAACACCTCGAGACCCGCTTTGGCCAGGTAGTTTCCCAGTATCAGACCATTGTGTCCTGCACCAATCACGAGGACGTCGTATTTCTTTTCAGACATGGGGAGTCTACCTCGAGTTATAAAATCGCTACGCGATTTTATCCAACGCCTGCCCGCCATTCCATCCTCCGTAGCAGGCTACTGCGGAGGACGGGCGCGAGCCTGAACTCGCTCAGGCGAGGCGGCCGGGCGGCTTCGCCGCTCTAAAAAAAGGAAATTCCCAAGCAATCGAGTTACGTCTATGATTACAATAAGATGCCGCTCCTTGTGAAAATGAGATAGAGCAGCATTGAATTTTGTATCAAGGGTGAGATATAGAGATACCCTTAAAACGAGCCCGCCCTGGCGCGATATGATTCAAATCTTTCACCGTACTACCTGATTTTGCGTGACTACGGTGCCATTAAGGGATCGGGCAAAACCAGGTCTGGGCCAGGGATTGCTTCGCGAAGTTCACCCTGAGGAACTCGAAGGGCTCGCAATGACATGACCTAGTACATGATCTGGCCACCATCCACATTCAGAACTTGACCCGTAATGAATCCAGCGCTCTCAGAGGCAAGGAACATAACGGCACCCACAACGTCTTCGGGCATCTGTTGCCGCTTGATCGACCGTGCAGTGACCCTGGACTCGAGCGTCTCTTCTGAATAATGCTTCTTGACGCCCTCAGTTGACACGAGGCCTGGCGTCACCGTATTGACCGTAATACCGGTCTCCCCGATTTCCCGGGCCAAGGCCCTTGTCAGGCCCACGATCGCGCCCTTCGAGGTCACATAGTGGAGAAAACCGGGCACACCGCTCAAAGAGGTATTCGAACCAATATTGATAATGCGTCCCCATCCCCATTCCTTCATATGGGGGAACACGGCCCTTGCGCATAGCAGGTAGCCCCGTACATTCACGGCCATCACCCGATCCCACTCTTCCACCGAAATCTCCGTCCATGGCTTCATGGGCAGGAGGGCCGTGAAGAGCCCAGCATTGTTCACGAGAATATCGATTCGCCCGAAGCGGTCACGGGCGGCCATTGCCATGGCCTTCGTACTTACCTCATCAGACACGTCCACCCGGACAGCCAATCCGTCCACATCCTGTGCGACGCGAGTTGCAGACTCTTCATCCACGTCTGCTACCACCACATGCGCCCCTGCCTCGCCAAAGCCGCGACAATAGCTCCGGCCGATTCCCAGTCCTCCTCCTGTGACTATGACGACGCGACCCTCAAACTCCCCCATCTCTTACTTCCCTTTAAACCTGAACCCCTCCTGGAATTCCGGGGTGAGGCTGGTCTTGTATTTGCTCAAATCAGCAGGATTCCGGATGTCGATATCATCATCCACCACCACAACGAGATCCAGGTCCTTAAGGGCTGCACGAAAACCCAAATCAGGAATTTCGGTTGGACTTTTTGTCGTCATGAGGTGTCCCCCTTTCTCCCGGAACACTATCCAAGACCAGTGCCCCTTCTTCTCCTCCCAGATAGGCCTCGCGAAGTGCTTTACTGTTCAAAAGATTCTGGGCACCGTCCGACATGACGATCATGCCCGTCTCCATGACATACCCCCTGTCTGCTATTTGCAGGGCTTGCAGGGCATTTTGTTCAACGAGAAACATGGTGATGCCCGATCGATGCAGATCGCTAATGATGGTGAAGATCTCTCTAACCAAAATGGGAGACAAGCCTAAAGAGGGCTCATCTAACATGAGGAGCCTTGGCCGGGCAAGCAGCGCTCTCCCAATGGCCAGCATCTGCTGTTCACCACCGGAAAGGACATTTGCAGAAAGGTCTTTCCGTGCCGCCAAGAGCGGAAAGCGTTCGAAGACCTTTTCTATGTCTCCTTTGATGGCCGACTGATCGGATCGTGTGTAGGCGCCCATGAGCAGATTTTCGTAGACCGTCATTCTTTTCAATATGGAGCGGCCTTCGGGGACAAGGACGAGCCCTTGTTTCACCCTGGATGTGGGTGACTTGCGATGGATAGGATTCCCCTCATACTCGATGGTGCCGGCAGAGGGAGAGAGGATGCCGCAAATCGTCTTCATCAGGGTGGACTTCCCGGCACCATTGGCCCCGATGAGGGAAATGATCTCCCCCTTTTCTATTTCTAGGGATATGCCCTTTAGGACCTGGATTCTGCCGTAGCCCGTTTCTAGGTTCAGGATACTAAGCAACTATTCCTCCTTGCCAAGGTAGGCCTCCAGCACCTCTTCGTTCTGACGAATCTCCGCGGGTGTTCCCTCTGCTATCTTCTGCCCAAAGTTCAAGACAAAAATATGGTCACAGATGCCCATCACCACCCTCATGTCATGTTCAATCACCAGGATGGTAATCCCGAGATCATGGATCCCAGATAAGAAGCCCAATAAATCCTTTGTCTCCCGAATATTCATTCCAGCCGTTGGTTCATCCAGCAAAAGCAGCTTGGGCTGGGCAGCAATCGCCCTGGCGATCTCCACCTTTCTTTGGCTTCCATAGGGAAGGGTGACTGCCTTGCGATCTCTCATTTCCCACAGCCCCAAGACTTTCAGGGCCTCCTCGGCCTGGCCCGTCAGTTCCAGTTCTTGAGACCTCCGGATGGGAAGGATGCCTCGTATCCCGGACTTGGACAGGTAATTCTGCCCAATCAGGACATTTTCCCAAGTGGTCATGCTCGGAAACAGGCGAATGGTCTGAAATGTCCTGCTGATTCCCAACCGGGCAATACGATAAGACTTCAGCTTGGTCAGGTTCTCATCTTCCAAAAGGATGTATCCACTGGTGCAGGGATATACGCCTGTAATCAGGTTAAACACCGTGGTCTTTCCCGCGCCATTGGGCCCTATGAGGCCATAGATGTATCCCTTGGAGACATCCAGGCTCAGATCGTTAACGGCTCTGAGTCCGCCGAAATTCTTGCTGACCCCCGTCAGGGTGAGGAGTTGGCTCTCTTTCAAGATCTTGTCCCCTTTCGCTGCGGTAGCCAAAAATCCTTTCGGAGCACGTCTCGGGTAACAATGCCTGAAGGCCTTGCGATCATGAGCCCAATAATGACCGCCCCAAAGAAGGCCCCTCGCCAATCTTGTAGGAACCTGAGGAATTCGGG
>DAOVAK010000831.1 GCA_030671095.1 Deltaproteobacteria bacterium
TCAGGGCCTCCAGGTATAAATCAATGGAACGGTTATAGTTCTCCATCCCACTCTGCTTATAAAGCGCGTCGGCCTCCGACAGGTAATCTCCAGCCATCAGGCCCAAAGGAAAGACCAATATAATAAGGAAAATTAAATTACACCATGAACATCTTTTCATACTTACACCTCCAGCGTATGGCTTCAATTTGGATGCTTTTAGGTTATCAGAGATATATTCACAGCTCCTGGCTTTTAGCAGCGGGTGACGAAATGGGGGCTTCTACATCTTGTTTATACCTGAGGGGGGGGTTAGGTCTCATTTGCGGACTGGAGAATACAGTGAAGAAGTACGTTTGCTCCTGCCTCACAGTCCTCCCATTTGGTATTCTCTACCTCAACATGGCTCCGTCCGCCGATGCTGGGAACGAAAATCATGGCCGTAGGAGCGATCTGATTCATATAGCTCGCATCATGCCCTGCTCCGCTGAGCATACAAAGAGATGGATAATCCAATTCTTCGGCAGTATCCAGCACTCTCTGCACCAGTTTCTGATCAAAGGGCGAATGTTCTACACGCCAGGTCTCTTCAATCCGGATCGGGCAACCCCTTTTGGCGGCAATTGCTTCAAAGTCCTTTCTTACATCTTCCCAGGCCCGCAGGGCCAGATCATCATCCCATGAGCGGATATCCACAGTGAAGTGGACCTTATCCGGGATGATGTTTCTAGAGTTGGGATAATTCTCAATCTCTCCGACTGTGGCGACCATATTGCCGCCCATCTTGGAAGGAAGTTCATTCACCTTAAGGATCATCTCTGCAGCCGCACACAGGGCATCATGTCTGCCTTCCATTGGGGTCGGACCAACCTGATTTGCCTCACCCTCAAGATATATATCGCACCAGTGAAGACAAACGATACCCTTCGGGGCGCCGATGATCTTTCCTTCCCGTTCCAGGATAGGCCCTTGTTCATTGTGATATTCATAGTAGGCATGAATCCGTTGCTTTTTGGCGGGAACCTTTCCTTTATAGCCAATGCGCGCCAATTCGTCTTCAAATCTCTTACCATTTAGATCTGTCCGGTTATAAGCCCAATCCCTGTCAAGGGCACCTGACCATACCCCGGAGGCGACCATAGGAGGGGCAAAGCGAGAGCCCTCCTCGTTGGTCCAATCCACGATTACAATGGGCCGTTCTGTGCTGATATTGTTTTCGTGGATAGTTCTCAATACCTCCAGAGAACCCATAACCCCCAAAATACCGTCAAAACGACCACCCTTGGGTTGGGAATCGATATGGGAACCAGTCATGACAGGAGGAAGATCGTTATTTTTGCCTGCTCGTCTGCCGAAGATGTTTCCCATCTCATCTATCCTGATCTCAAGATCAAGTTGCTCAAGCCATTTAACAAAAAGGGCTCTGGCTTGCTTATCCTCATCCGTTAAGGTCAAACGCTGTACGCCACCTGCGGGGGTAGCTCCTATTTTCGCCATTTCTTCCAAAGTGCCTCGTAGACGACTGCCATTTATCCTTAATTCCTTAAGATTCATATATTA
>DAOVAK010000796.1 GCA_030671095.1 Deltaproteobacteria bacterium
TAGAGGTCATAACCAACAGGGGTGAAGGCCAGCTTGTTGTTGCCGTAAACGCCACGCGTCTGGCCATGGGCCGTGGCCTTGCCAAGAAGATTATGGTCAAACCAAACGGGAGCCGGAAGGATTTGCAGTGAACCTCAGTGAGTTGAGGGAAGGACAGACAGCCACCGTGACCCGGATTGGGGGTGAGGGTCCTTTTCGCAGAAGACTTCTCGAGATGGGGTTTTTGCGCGGCACGCAGATCTACGTTGAGAAATATGCCCCCCTCAAGGACCCCATCGAACTCATACTCAAGGGCTATCATGTTTCTCTGCGCGTCGAAGAAGCTGCGGACATCGAGGTGGAAAATGTCAAAGGCGAGGGGACATAACGCATGGCCCGAAAATCAATAACAGTTGCCCTTGCCGGGAATCCTAACTCCGGCAAAAGCACTATCTTCAACAATCTTACGGGTGCCCGCCAGAAAATTGGAAATTGGCCCGGAGTCACTGTAGAGAAAAAAGAAGGTCATCTTACCAGCAAAGGTTACCACCTCACCATTGTGGATCTCCCTGGCACGTACAGCCTCACCGCATACTCCATTGAAGAAATTGTGGCTCGCAACTTTATTATGGATGAAAAGCCTGACGTGGTAGTGGATATCATTGATGCCTCTAATCTGGAACGTAACCTATACCTGGCCACACAGATTCGGGAACTCGATACCAAGGTCATCTTTGTGCTCAACATGGCTGATGTGGCCAATGGCCGCGGTGACAAGATAGACGGAGATAAGCTTTCAGAACTTCTCGACGTGCCCGTTGTGTTTACGGTTGGCAACAAAAACGAAGGAACACAGGAACTTATTAAAAGCATCATTTCGGTGGTGGAGTCTGACAGAGAGCTTCCCCGCGCCCGCCGGGTCAAGTACGGCAAGGACATTGAAAGGGCCATTGGTGAGTTTTCTGAATTTATAAGAGACAGGACCGATGAAAAGCTTCCCTATAACATTCGCTGGATTGCCATAAAGCTCCTCGAGAACGACAAGATTGTGAGAAAGCGAATACTGGAGATCGATAGCCAGAACGGCGAAGCCATACTCAGGGAGGCAGAGCAAAAGCGCGGAAAGCTCAGGCAGTTCTTTGATGACGAACCTGAGATCGTCATGACGGACCACCGCTATGGGTTTATTGCCGGCATTATCAAAGAGGTGTGGAAGACCGTTTCCAAAAGCAGGGTGGATGTTTCTCGGCAAATAGACCAGGTTCTTACGAACCGCCTGCTGGGTATTCCCATATTTGTGTTTTTCATATGGGCCATGTTTCAGATCACCTTTTCCCTGGGCGTCTATCCCATGGACTGGATTGATGCGGGAGTGGGATGGACAGGCCGGCTCGCGGCCAGACTATTGCCGGAGGGTATCCTCCACGATCTGATCGTTGATGGCATTATAGCCGGAGTGGGAAGTGTCATGATATTCTTGCCGAATATTCTCATTCTTTTTTTCTGCATAGCCCTTTTTGAAGATACGGGTTATATGGCCCGGGCCGCCTTCCTCATGGATAAAGTCATGCACCTGATAGGGCTTCACGGCAAGTCCTTTATTCCCATGCTCATGGGTTTTGGCTGCAATGTTCCGGCTATCATGGCCGCGCGGACCCTGGAAAGCGAAAAGGACCGCGTGCTGACGATCTTGATCAACCCCCTCATGTCCTGTTCTGCCAGGCTCCCAGT
>DAOVAK010000239.1 GCA_030671095.1 Deltaproteobacteria bacterium
TGAGAGTCCTTCCCATCCCCTGAATTACCTCGTTTTTCTCTTCATCAATACAGAGATAGACTAGAAGATTGGGTGATTTGACCCTTTGATTCTTCCTTTTGTCATTTTGGCTCATGTCATTTACCGTAATAGGGGCTTAAACCTACATTATGGAGGATCATAAATTAACGTCTCGGAAATTGTACAACTTATTGAGAATATAGGTATTTTTTCGAGGCCGGAGTTCTTGCCTCGCACATGGAATAATGGAATGGTGGAATAATGGAATGTTGATTTTAAGAGAAAGTTACGCATTTATTATCGTATTTGACCTTCCTGTCAAGAAGGATTTCACCAATAACTCATTTTTCCATTTTGCCAGAACCCAGGATTCCATCATTCCACTATTCCAACATTCCAATTGCGGAGCGAAGCGGAGCTAAGTTCTATATTATGATAATTGTGCTTGTCAAATGTTTCTCCTTTTGGTATCCAGCCGCATGATGAAAATCTCAAACCCCAGGGATGTTAAGCAGAGAGCAATTTTGAAAGGCATCAGGATCTAGACCTTTAGCTCATTGATGTAACGAATCGTAAAATCCCCACCTAATTAAGGAGGATTACCATGGGAAAAGAAGAGCTGAGAGAGGAGTTGCTGAAGACGCTCAGCGACGGCGTCGTGGATATGGATGAGGCCACGGTGAAGGAGGCGGCCCAGAGGGTGTTAGACGAGGGCCTTAACGCCTATGATGCGATTATGAATGGCCTTGCAGCAGGCATGGAAATTGTGGGCGACCTCTATGACAAGCATGAGTACTTCGTTCCTGAACTTCTCATTGCAGCCGATGCCCTTTATGCTGGCCTTGATATCTTAAAACCCCATGTGCCGCTAGGGGATGAGGACCACAAACCGAAAGGACAGGTGGTCATCGGGACAGTCGAGGGCGATGTCCATGATATAGGCAAGAACCTTATCAAGATGATGTTTGAAGTGGCCGGTTTCACCGTTCACGATCTGGGCCGGGATGTGCCCTTAGAAAAATTCGCAGAGGAACAGATACGAACGGACTCGGAGATTGTTGCCCTCTCCGCTATGATGACGACCACCATGATGGGAATGAAAAAGGCGGTGCAGATGATCAAGGAAAAGAATCCCGACGTGGCCATCATGTTGGGAGGGGCCCCTGTCACCAAAAAGACGGCTGATCTGTTTGGGGCGGACGGTTATGCGGAGTCGGCGGGGAATGCCGTCCAGGAGGCCATCAAAATGATCTCTCAATTGCGGAAGTTGTAGGATCAAAGGGCCTGAAGAAACAGGACGACCATTTCGATCATAAGGCCTTGCATCCACATCAGAGGGCTGGACGACCCTTCACAGGTTAGCCCATTAATTCGAGATCCAATCGCTATTCATGCAATTTCCTGGTGATTCGTGGTGGCTCCCGTCTCAGGGATGGGTACTGAAAGGAACCCTTTTATGGCCAGACCGGCAGACCAGAGCGATGTTGAGAAGGTCAAGACCTTTGTTATCGCGGGCTTCTTGGGGGCAGGGAAGACCACGCTTCTTAAGAATATCCTTAGCTGGGAGACGGACCTGTCGGATACGGTGGTCATTGTCAATGAATTCGGAGATGTGGGAATCGACGGATCTCTTCTTAAGGGTGCGCGATCTGGTATCGTCGAACTCGCCGGCGGGTGCATCTGCTGTACGATGCAGGCCGATCTCAAGAGAACGCTACAAAACATTCTCAACGCGTATAAACCCCAACGAATTCTCATCGAAGCAACGGGGGTAGCTGATCCGAAGGCCATCACGGAGACAATCCAAAATAAGGAATTCCGTCATCGTATGGAAATTGATAAGGTCATCACCGTTCTTGAGGCTGATTTCTGGAAGGAGCGACAAGATATGGGGGCCTTTTTTTTGAATCAGCTCTGGGAAGCAGATCTAATTCTCTTGAATAAGATCGATACGGTGGAGGAAAGGGAGATCCACCAGGTCTTGAAGGAGGTTCACGAGACCATACCGCGATCACGTGTTATACCTACCGTCCGCTGCCGTTTGGATCCGGGAAGTCTTTGGCTCGAGAAGGATTCAAATGAATCTGAACTAAAGGCAAAAGAATTTTTCCCTACCTCAAATCCCCCATTCATGCATAACAATGAGAATCAACAGACGCATAACGATCATGATCCAGAAAAGTTGGGGTATGTGGCTTTCTCTTTCGAGGAATCCGAACCCTTGGATGAAGACTGTTTCTGGCAATTTGCCCAGCAATTGCCTTGGGAGTTATTTCGCATGAAGGGATGGGTTCGCTTTCCTGATCGTACGCTCATGATCAACTATGCGGGCGGAAGGAGCGAATGGGGAGAGTGGGACGGAGAGGCAGGAACACGTCTTGCCTTCGTGGGCCTGCGGGTAGACACGGGGGGGACAATTGAAAGACTCAAGAACTGCATTGCCCGATCCTAGGCATTCTTTTGAATCAGGTTTACCCGTGACCCAGTGCATGGGATCTTCATCTTTTGGTTTCAGTAACGGCCTTCCATGCAAAGAAAGGGGGTGAAAATTTCCTTTGGTTGGCTGGATATCCGTTAATTCATATCATCTTACTAAGATAAGGAGGGAATCAAATGGTAACCGACGAGAGGAAGCGTGAAATTCTCAAAGGCCTTCATGATGGCGTCGTAGAGTATGACGAGGACAAGGTTGTGGAGCTGAGTCAAGCGGCTGTGGGTGAGGGGATGGATGCCTATGAGGCGATTATGGACGGCCTGGCGGCTGGCATGGGAACGGTTGGAAAGCTCTACGACTCCCAGGAGTACTTTGTGCCAGAGGTCTTGATGTGCTCTGATGCCCTCTACCAGGGACTGGACATCCTGAAACCCCACATGAAAGACGCGGGAGAGATGGTCAAGGGCCAGGTGGTCATTGGCACGGTTGAAGGAGATGTGCACGATATTGGAAAGAATCTGGTGAAAATGATGTTCGAAGTCGCTGGTTTCAAAGTCCATGACCTGGGCAGGGATGTGAAGCTGGAGCGGTTTGTGGATGAGCAGTTGAAGACGGACTCCGAGATTGTGGCCCTCTCCGCCCTGATGACCACGAGCATGCTGGCCATGCCCAAGGTGATCGAAATGATAAGATCGAAGAACCCCAACGTGAAGGTCATGGTAGGGGGAGCACCCGTATCCGGAGAGGTGGCGGATAAGTACGGTGCCGATGGATACGCAGACAATGCGTCCAATGCCGTGCAGGAAGCGATTAATATGGTGGCCAGTTTGAGGGATATGAAATAGAAGAGATAAAAGATAAGGAGGAGATTCCATGGAAGAGGCCAAACAACCAAGGCAAGAAACCATGTCACCGGGTGAGCGGATGCACGCCATTCTTGCCCGCCAGCGCCCGGATCGTGTTCCATTCATGCCATTTATCTTTGGCTACTGTGCAAAGAACGTGGGGTATCCCATTCGTACGGTTTATGAAGATCCAGAGAAGTGTTTCTGGGCCCAGATGTGGACGGCCGAAATGTTCGGTTACGATGGGGGAGCCCTTTATGGCTATGCTTCCTATGGAGGCTGGGAGTTTGGTGGGGATATAAAGATGCCTGTAAGTGAGTGGGAGCAGGCACCCGTCGTCACCCGTTTTCCTGCTACGACACCAGAGGAGGTGGATGCCCTTGAGGTGCCCGAGGTGGAGACGGCCGGCTGTTATCCTATCCACATTGAGTTCTGCAAAATCCAGCAGCAGTTCGGGATGCCGGTTATGGTCTTCGTGCCCTTACCCTTCAATGGAGCGGGGAACATCTGCGAGGTGGATGTGCTTTGCCGCTGGATGATGAAAAAGCCGGATACGGCTCACACGTTGCTCCGTAAAGTCACGGATTTTGCCAATAAAGTGACAGATTATTTCGTTGAAAAATTCCCCGACTACCCCATGTTGGTCTTCACCGGAACAGCTTCAACAGCCAACCAGATCATCTCGCCCAAGCATTTCAAAGAATTCGTGCTGCCTTATGATCAGGAGGTGCACAAGCATATTCTGGACAGCGGGATAAGGAATATCTTCTGCCACATCTGCGGGGAGCAGAACTTGAACCTGCCCTATTGGCAGCAGATCGAATATGGCGACCCCGGTATCCTCAGTTTTGGACACGAAGTGGACCTGAGGAAGGCCATAGAGATGTTCGGTGACAAGCACGTAATCGCAGGGAATATTGAACCGCGGATAATTCAGGAGAGCACATGGCAAGAGGTTTATGAGAAGTGCAAGGAGGCCATCCTCAAGGCCAAAGATGCGCCAAACGGGTATCTCTTGATGGCGGGATGCGAAGTGCCGGTCCAGGCACCACCCTATAATTTCTACGCCATGAAAAAAGCGATTATGGATTATGGTTTCTACGATTAGGTTGATGGGGCTCACTGACCTCCTACATTTATGAAGGAAATCAGGGAGCCCTCTCCCCGATCATGGCCGGATACCATAGGGGAATTATGTATACGGCGTCCAAGGCCGAAACACAAACTTATATAGCGATGACCGAAGCGTCATCGGGTGAAAACGACCTATGCCCATATTTGAATATCAGTGCCGGTCATGCCGTTTTGAATATGAATATCTCGTCCTAAGCCAGAGCGAGGACGTACCGAACTGTCCCCGCTGCGGGAGTTCCAACGCCCAAAAAATCATGTCATCCGCATCTGTCCTCCGATCCCCTTCGCAGAAGGCCACTGACAGGGCTGCAGCCCTGGCAAATGTTAACTCCTCAAAGCCTCAGGAAGTGGCAAGGTATTTCAAAGAGCATGGCTCCCGTTTTGGCGACTCGGATTTCAGGGGTACAAAGGCGTGGAAAAATGCGGTGGATCGTGTTGCGGAAGGAGGCCCTACCCTGGAAGAGAAGTAAAATTCAAAAGTGTTGGCATTTGCTGTTGTCTAGTCGGAGGCAATGCCGGTCTCCGAAAGGTGATATCTCAGAAAAAATTCCACCCAAACTCCGCAGTGGTCTGATCTTTGAGGCTTTACGCCCATTAACTAATCGCAGGATGTCCCGTTCTTATCTAGGAAATCTTTCTCAAAGTCTCAAAGATCAGATCACCGGCAAGGAGCAAAATAGATATCACCTTGCCCCCGGCCCGTAGGGCCTACGCACCGGAGTGATGAGATTGGCATTGCCGGATAATCGAATATCCTACCAAAACTTGGTGATTCAAAAGATTTTTACAACACTTTTGAACGTTACTAATTGTTTATTTAGGGAGGAGCGTAGCCTTGCAACACTATGATATTCTCATCAAGAACGGAACCATCCTAACAATGGATGCGCAGAATGCCGTGATTAAG
>DAOVAK010000697.1 GCA_030671095.1 Deltaproteobacteria bacterium
GTACTGGCCATCCCTCGTCCTTGTCGCCAAGCATATCCGAATGGGGAACCCTCACCGAACTGAGCCTCACCTCGAAACTCCTGCCAGCCAGGAATCCGGGAACTTGACTCACCGAAACGCCCGGCGTTTCCTTGTCCACCATGAATAGGGAGAGCCCCTTGGACGGATCGGCTCCCTCTCCCGTTCTGGCGACAACGATAAAGTGCGTGGCGGCTCCCGCGTCCAAAATGAAGAGCTTTAGACCATCAATGACAAAATCGCCGTCCTCAAGTTTAGCCGTTGTCTGCACCGCTGAGGGCTCCCAGCTGTACTCTGGCTCGGTCAATGCCAGTGTCACAACGCGTTCTCCAGCTGCCATAGCCGGCAGAAGAAGTTCCTTTTGTTCTTCGCTCGCGGCCTCCATGATAATCAGACTTCCCAATATCCCTGAGGAGAAATACGGACCAGGTAACGGACCGGTACCCAATGCATCAAATAATACCCCTGCACTGGTCAGCGGGGTATCCGTCCCCCCGTATTTCTCTGGAATGACGATTCCGAGCCATCCCATATCCACCGCCTTTTTCCAGATCTCGTCGTTATAACCCGTGTCCGTATCAAGCAACGACTGAAGAAGGTCCTTGGGCATATCGCGCTGCAAAAAAGTCAAGGCTGTGTTCTTCAGCATCTCTTCGATTTCGGTGAGTTCTAGATCAAGAGCCATATCTACCTCCTTTGAATTAGCCTATTTTACATAGCCGGCCCATAGTCTCTTGATCTATCGCCCAATACCAAGGGCACGAGATATGATGATCTTCATGGCTTCCGGCGTACCCCCGGGTGCGAGACAGATCCCGCAGCGTTGACCGACCTCAAAAAGTCCCTCATCCATAATCCATTTGTCATCATCGGCGAAAGCATAGGGGCCAAGGACAGCAGCCATGTCGTTGATGAACCTGGCGCCTCCCAGTTTTGAATACAAAACAGTCTGGGGCCCTGCCCATGAGCCTCCCTTGCCTGCGCCGTTACGCAGGGCAAGCAATCGCTCTACCTGGGAAAAGATGTAAATGTTTACCACACTATCCAGCAGGTGGGGGTTCTCTTTTAACCGCCTTGCGATTTTCGGATTGTTTTTGCAATGGTCAAGGAAACTTTGGGCGATGTAATTACGGGGTATCCTGCCAAGCCCCCCGCCACCGTGCTCCACTGCGAAGGTTGCGGTGGTCACTTTCCAGCCGTCGCCCTCCTCTCCGATCAAACAGGACTCGTGGATCCGCACATCATCAAAGAAGACCGTGTTCTTTACCGCCTCCGAAACAGCCCCTGACGGACCGCAAGCGGCTCCAAAGGTACTCAGGGGGAACAGATCGAGGGGGTGGATGGTAATGCCCGGCAGATTGGCCGGCATGATAAAGCTGGACAGGTTTTGATGCCGGGGAGCTTCCGTGTCACTGCACGACAAGAGATAGAACTGTTCCGGTGGCGGGTAGAGCCCCCCAACGAAGGTCTTCTGCCCGTTAATAATGAAATGGTCCTTATCTCGAACGTGGCGAAGGGCCTTGGTCTTCTGGCTGGCGACGTCCGTACCGGTTTCCGGTTCGGTCATGAGCTGCCAGGTCAAGGCCTCCCCCCTCAACATGGGCGGCAGATACCGACTCCTTTGCTCCTCGGTGGCACAAACGATAATGGCGGGTGCCGCCAATATTGTCCAATCCATGACAATGGGTAGGGACAGGTTTCTCTTGGCCAGCTCTTCATTGAGGACGATACTGCGGTAAGCATCCATACCACCACCCCCATACTCCTTGGGGTATGTGGGATAGAGCCATCCCTTCTGACCGAGCTTTTGAGCAAAAGCGCGACGTGTCTTAAACTCTTCATAGCTCATTTTTTGAGCGTCTCTTATTGTTCCTAAACCCTTGGGGATGTTTTCGTCCAGCCAGTCCCCAATTTCTTTCGCAAATCTCTTTTGCTCATCGGTAAAGTCTAAAGAAAAATCCATTTTTCGTACCTCCCTGGTAGCGACTTTTAGTTATCCAGGAACTTTCACCAGGATTATTTTTCATAAATACACTTCCCGGTGTCGTCGCACCACCCACACTCAGCGTTGTGTGCACAGCGCGATGTTTCACGCAATTCTATATCATCTGGATTAACCCATTGTGTTTTTGTACCAGTAAAATCGTCATAGCAAATCTTGACGCGTTTTTTTTCAATATCCAGGACACGTCCAGGA
>DAOVAK010000040.1 GCA_030671095.1 Deltaproteobacteria bacterium
GACAATGGTCACAGCTTGCCAGAACCCGAACAACCACCCATAGACGATGGCCTTTCCCCCGGTTCCCGGAACCAGCGCCAGTCCCATGTAAATACCGAAGCCGACAGCGAAGGAATGCCATGGGTTGAGGGAAATGTATGCGCGGAAGCGGCTCTCCTGATCGGCGAGTTCCTCGAGTGAGACATAATTTTTTACATACCAGGCCAGCGCCGTCAGGAGAATGGCTGCGATCGCGAAGACAAGGAGCTTCCTCTTGCTTGGTCTTGTTGTCAGATGTGTGTTCATGATGGAGAAAATCCAGAACCGGGATCTCCGGCATCGAACGCTCGCCCCGGACGGGGAAAGATGTGCTTGCTGAACGGAACGAACTTACCCGCCTCCTCCAAATACAGGTAATGGGTTACGGTGAGGGTCTGCGAGCCTGCCTCGATCAGGTTGAACGTATTCTCGTCGCGTTCCCGTCCTTTACCGCGGCTGGATGTGGTGGTTCCGCACTGAACGATGATGACCCCGCGGTCGCGGTGATGTCCGGGAAAGAAGTCCAGCGAGCTCCCGATATAGGACCGGTGCAGGTGTCCGCCCAGGATCATCTCGACCTTTTGCTCGACAAAGCAGTCGATGGCGCGCCGTGCCCCGGGCATCGCGATATCGAAGACGCGGTCGTGTCCGGGTGCAAAATGATGGTGGGCAACAACGATGCGTGTCATGTCCTTAGGCACAGCGGCAAAGGTCTCCTCGCAATGGCGGAGTTGATGGGGATAAATTCGGCCGTTAGCGATGCTGTGCCGTGGCGCGGTGGAGTCGAGACCAACCAGCACGACGTTGCCGACACGCAGTACCGGATTGAGATCGGGCGTGATGATTTCGCAGTACAGAGCGTGTGGTTTGAAGAGGCGCTCGAAGATCCGCCACAGCGGGACGTCGTGGTTGCCGGGAATCACGAGCATCGGGAGGTCCCCCATGCGGTCGAAGAACTGCCGGGCCTCCTTGAACTGGTAACGCTTGGCCCGCTGTGTCAGGTCGCCACTCACCACCATGGCGTCGGGGGTGAGTGACTGGATGGTTTCCATCAGGACCTCCGCAACCGCAGGCACGAATGGTGGTCCGAAATGCAGGTCGGATATGTGAAGGATTCTGGTCGTCGTCACTATGAAATCATCCCATCGATTTACCTCTGCAGCCATTGCCATGCTGCCAGAAGATGAGGCACGAGGGTACTGACAACTTTAATCCTGGCGAACGCCGATTTCCGTGCTCCGGCAGCACGCTACTGCTTCGGCCCAAGGTCTTATTGGGGAAGTATAGTTCGGATAAAGCGGGTATCGACCCGTAGCTTTCCGTCCCTGCCTCGCGGCAGGTTTGGCTTTATCTTATTTGTTTATTATATCACAATCTCCTAACAACATGAATTGGTAATGATATTTTTTTTGGATATAGTAGTTTTCCAATCTGATAGAATGACTATTCATAGGTGTCCAGTGGATATCTCAAAAATTCACTCTAAAACGAAAAGTTGATATGCCTACTGTAATCTCTGGTTTCCAGAAGTCAGCATACCTATATATAAATGAACCAAGACCCAGCAAATCTTAACGGAGACGGTGAGTTTGGCGACATTGACATTTCTTTTATTCAGACAACTCCAGCCCTGCGCAATTCTTTAATAAATTCCTCGATGATTTCGTTGGAATCTGTTTTTATGTTTTTTTGAGGCATCGCCAAGTCGTGTATAATTTCCCTCTGACGCTGGCACGCAACTTCACCATAGCTTAGAAAGGTTGTCAAAACTTTCTCATGTCCGAGGTTCTGACTCCATGCTTTGAACTCTTCTGGGGTCTTACAGACTTCTTGGCCGAGTTGGACAAGGGTATTCCTAAAGCTATGAGGGTTGAAATACGGTAGACCAGCACCGGAAAAGGATTCACGAAAGATCTTGCGAATTGGATTGGCAGTACTCCAGTGCTTCCTTGCCAGCCCTGCTACTTCAAATTGGCAAGGAGGCCCCAGCGCAACGCGAGTTGCCGGGAATAGTGGATCATCATTGCCCCATAATTTCTTGTCCCGGAGATATGACACCCACTTCGTAACAATCTCGTGAATTTCCTCGCCCACCGGAAAGAAGAAGGTGTTGAAGGTTTTGCTGAATTTCGTCTTAACTTCCCGTGCATCCTGATTAACATAACCAGCAATTAGATCTACATGTTTCAGCTTCATCGAAGTAATGGCACTATCTCTCGCACCAGTCAGAAGTGTGAATGTCACCAAAGCACGGTTACGACGCTCTATTTCTGTACTAGGAGCCTGCCGGACTTAGTGAATTTGAAATTCATAACATATTGATATAACAGGAAATGTTCAAGGTAATACGAAACTTACTGCTTGTGTTATTTATTGCAATAGCAAGCACTTACAGTTTTGGAATGTTGTAAGTCCGACAGACTCCTAGCTGGCATAGTATTGATGACGTGTTTGATCTGTTCCATGGTCGGTACTTTTTGTTGCCGTTTTGCTGTAGCGATTCGGGTGTCCTTATCTGACAGGTTGAAATACTCAGCATCAGAATATTGAATGCGTGACTTGTAGCCCGGTTGCTGTGCCAGCCACTGGAAGAATCGTTTGAGTTGGGTGAGGGTAGAATGCAGGGTCGCCTTGCTTAATATTTTTCCGGATTGCTGCCCCTTTTGCTCGGCAAGGTGATTCTTGAAAGCAATTGCCTATTCAAAGTGAAATGCCTTGAAATCCCGAAATTTGGCGTAAACCTCAAAGCGATTCAAAGCTTTCGCAGCCGCATCAACTGTTGGCTCACTGTGACGTTTGGCTTCCTTCAAAAAAGCGAAATACTTACGCTTGATCCGCTCATTAGTTGGGTTGTGCTTTTTCATGGTTTGATGCTCCTTCTCTCAAGTCACTGTTTACGGTAGGGTTGGTACTCTCAACTAATCCGCACCATCCAGTTAAAGGAGAGCAATTCCCCATGGTTCCAGACCGGAATTACCTCCTGTGATCAGGATGACTACTGTTGGCGAACCAATTGTGTCCAATGACTTCTGGTTTGTTTATTTGAGGTCGTTTAGTATGGAAAAAAGGATTGCCAGAACGCCTCTTTGAAAAATTTTGCCTCGAGCCGGATTAAGGAGAGACAGCAGCAATTAGCTAAGGCTTGTAGCAGTGACCTTCTCCTCAAGATCTCTGACAATTGCCTGATTGAATTGCACACCCTCAAAGCATTCAGCCTCTTCCAATCCCCCCGGCGAAAACACATTGATTTCCATGAGTTTTTCGTCGACGATATCTAGGCCGACAAAGTACATGCCGTCTTGATTGAGCTTTGGTTTAATCAGTTCTGTGATCCGCAGCATTGGTTCGGAGATCTCTGCTTTGCTCGCCGAGGCGCCAGCAGTGATATTACTTCGGATATCCTCTCCTCTCCGCACCCGATGAATTGCACCATAATGGCCTTTCACCTTTAACGGTATGCCATTGAGCAAAAAGAGTCGCGTATCACCCTGAGATGCACCTGGCAAATACTCTTGAGCGATCACATAACCGTCCCGCAAAACCGCCTCAAGCATCTGGTTCATATTAGGACGATCTTCTGGTCGACAAAGAAAGACGTTGCGGCCACCCGAACCATAAAGTGGCTTGAGGACAATGGTCCCCTGTTCATCGGCAAAGCGCTTAACATCCTGCTGTGAACGGGTAATAAGGGTCTTTGGCCGGACCTCCTCAGGGAACATGTGGAGATAAAGTTTGTTCACCGCTCCAGCAAGACCATCTGGGTCGTTGAAAACAAGAACCCCATGGCGTTTAGCAAGTCGGCCGAAGTTAATTCCTGCTAATCGGGCCCAGGGCCGGGTTATCGCGTCCTCTGCAGGGTCGTTACGAAGAAAGAGGATGTCAAGTTCATCAATGGTAATGCGTGTAGACGGAGCATCCTTTCCCTGGGCCGCTTTCAGATAAGCCCTGGTGGAACGGTATCTTCTTGGCGGCACGCGTCTTGCCCAAGCATGGACGTTTTCGTCCGGATCGTAAGCAAAATCACTCACATTGACATACCATACTTCATGGCCACGGTTGGTGGCGACCATGGCAAGATGAGTGGTCGTATATGTCGGCAACTCGGTATCAAGGTTATTCACCACAAAGCCGATCTTCATTTGTCTCCTCCATATACATTGTTTTGAGATAGGGCTTCTCACGCAACCTTTGTAGTCTTTTCTTGCTTAAGGGATGGTCGAGATAACGGGGATGGAGCAAAGGTGGTTTCAAAACCTTGCGCCATCGAAGCTCCTCGACTATGGGCAGGAACTCAAGGGATATCTTGCCGATAAACAATGCTTCAAGGGAACCATTGTTTTTCAGGTAGTTGATAAGTCGTATCAGGCCACGAAGGTATACCTGGTCCTTTGTATATCCACCGCCGCGATACACCCGCATTGTGATGGTAAAGGCGGCATAGGGCTGAAATTCAAGGTCATAATGGAGAAGGCGAAAGGTCTCTATAAAGTCGGCCCCTGACTCCAGGCAATGAACGGCCAAAACACGACCGGCCAGCATACGTAATCGAGACGGTTTGAGACCTCCAACCAGGAACTCTGAGCAGACCGCCAAGCCCTCCTGAAGCTCTTCATAACCAGCCATGCCGGCATATAGCAGACTCAATGGCTGCTGGAAGCCGTTGTAATAAGTAACTACATGGGTGCCGATTTCATGCTGCAGACATGCTTCGACTCTCTCCTCAGCAATATGGGTACTGGAACTGATGAAAAGATTCCCATGGGAGACCAAAATGCCTGATATATCGTCACGTACCGTAACCTGGACAGAGAGGGACGGGTAATAGTCAAGCTCCTGTCGGGCACGCTGGGAAAACTCCTCTGGTGTGAGACTGCGGCTCGATGAGGGACTGGCAGTTTGAGGGAAATCGTTCAGTATCCCCTGGGCAGTGGCAAGAAGTTGATCATCGACCTTGCCGAACAGCTGTATGCTCCCATGGAGGAAACGCGGCGTGGAACGGTCTCCGTAAAGAGTGATCTGCCGGTCAAGTTCGTCACGCTTTTCAGCAAATAAGCGACTCAGAGTTGGATCCTCAATGCGTTCAAGTGGAATCTTATACAGTTTTCGTTTGAGTAAAGCCGGATCGACTGTCCGAGGGCGATAGTGGAACTCAGGTTCAGCATTATAGTGGCTCCGTTTGAAGTTCTGCCATGCCGCCGCCGAATTCACCGGTGTCACATGTAGGAGTAAATCAAAGTTCTCACTGATTGTTGCCAGACGCTGGTCCGTTTCCCAAACGGCACGGGTCATGGCCCGCCTTCCCAGTTCATAATGGTGAGCCGGTCGATAGGAGGTGTATTCGCGGGTAAAGGAGTAAAAGGTCTGCTTAAGGGCACGTGTTAAGCCGCGATGGATGGCTCGCAAGGCAAAGGGGAAGACATCTCCGGTTTCACTGTTACAGTATAGTGGATGGATCTCTATACCCAATACAGTACAGTTAAGTTGGCGGGCCTGTTGAGCGGTTAAAAGAGGTTTCAATCCCGGCGGAGCGAAGTTTTCCCTGTAACTGAGATGAACTTGGGCGCTTTCGCCGCGCAGCTTAACAGCGAGGAGGCTGTTTTCTAGAATCTCCAAAACCGGGGTTGGGGCATGGCGGGAGGAAGCGACAATACGAAAAACAGGTTTCGGGAGTCTACTTTCATCCTGCCTCTGTTCTATTGATTCAGGAGATGAGCAGAGTTCCACGAGTAAGAATGATCCGAATACATCCGCCAATGTACGAATTATTTTTTTTACCAGATGTGACAGAGAGTGATGGATGTTTGGGCTGCCGGAGGCAAGGAGATAGGAGGCCTCTCCCAAAACTAAACGCTCGGTGGCCGAGTCGGGCCGGAGTGGCGGTTGCCGGTAGACACACAAGAAGGGGAGCTGCCGATCAATATGGACCCGGCCCCATTCCGGTAAATTTCTTCTCACCTTGCTGTTACGGGCAAGTTGAGCAACTATTGCTGAGATCAGCTTATCGGGAATTTTTGCCTCGGCATTGGACATTGTTAGATTACCTGGGCCAATGTTTTGATAATACCGGGAATCGTCGCCAACAGGGCTTCACGAATCGCCTGGATCTGAATGGGATCTCCTTGCCCACTATACTCGTCCATAAAAAATTTCTTGACCTCAATGGCCAGGACGCAGGCCGAGTCTGGAAATCGACTATGCACCCACTGGGGAAAATACCGCCCCCTGAATTTCACGTTCTCCCTCACATCAAGATGGCGGCCGAGAAAGTCGAAGTTCCATAACTCATTGATGAAGCGATCAACCACAGGACTCCATCGTTGGCGATTCATGGTCCCTGTGCCTATATTAATTTCCGGATTAAGTTCAATGTTCTCGGGCGGAGCATGAGGGCCCTGCCTGCGGTAGTTATAGGTGTGGAGGTCAAAAACAACGAACTTGTCATGCCGCTGCTGAAATGTTTTGAGGAGGGATTCCAGTTGTTGATAAAAGGCATCATACTCTTCAAGCGAGTGTTGAATCATCTCTGCGGTGAGCGGCTTCCTCCAGACCTGCAACCCCCAAGCATCCACGGCTGTTTGATATACCGCCTCTTCCCGGCTCCGATTCAGATCCACCTCAAAACGGGAACGGCGAGGTAGTATAAAGTTGTCAGCGATACTTACCCAGGCATCGCTGAATGGGTCCTCCTCTCGGAGTCGAGTCGCCTCATCCAGGGCTATACGTTCTCGGAGTTCTTCTCGAAGATCATGGCCGGAGTGGAGGGCGACGGCGAAAATAGGACCCTCACCATTGTGGACATGCCAAAGCAAATCGTCTGAATGCATAATGTTTCACCCTTCTCTGCGGAGGCCGTCCTTTGTTTCAGAGAGCACGCCGCATCACATAGATAAAGTGACATCGAGCATAATAATTATATTATAATACATTCAGACAAGAAGAAAAACCCCTGTCTGGAAACATGGAAAGTTCTCCTCCTTGCTCTGGATGGCGCGAATCAAATCAACTTTTTTCATCTTGCCGGGTTTAAGACCTAGCCTTTTGGCCTTTTCTTTCACTTCCATCATTTTCATAATCAATCCTCCTGCTTGACTTTGTATTCCCCTGCATCTGATTATTTATAAGACTCTTATTCTCTAAAAATGTATTTTAGTAATATGGTGTTCACGGCTGGGCTTGTTCTTGGAGAACAGCTTTCGATAGTACAATGGAGTGGATGTTTTTTGGTTATTGCTGGATTACTTATTTCCACATTTGGGGCATTGGTTATTAAGCGCTTGGTTCCACAGATGCTGTAATAGGTAGAAATATTGACAAATTCTTTGGGGACAGACCACGTTTCATGGCTGTGGAACAGATAAAAACTAGCCAGTGGACATCTTAAACTTTGTACAACAACCTTGGGTTAATGTGTCTACTGTTCACCTCTAATTTCTGACGCCTACTTTTCAGGCCAGCAAGAGGCTCTCTCAAAATGATACCTTGTCAGGAATAATCTTAAGTTTCAGCTTCCTTCCGCCTGTTGACCTTACCACTGCCAATCCTTTTTGACCGCTTCCTTCCTATCTCATAGAATGAGACAAGATCGTTCTCTTATATGCTTACGATAAATATCAACCGAGCATTTCATTAGAGAGGTTGGTATTGCCAGCAGTTATCCAAACTTTTGGGGCTCTGTTGGACTCAGGATATTTTGGAAATAGTGCGCCACGAGGCTGCACGAAAGATGAGGGGAGGTCCCTTGGAGTCGGCTTGCAGGAGCAGGCTCCAAACCACCTTAAGCTGCTGTGGTAAAGAACCATGGTGGTGAGCGTTAAGGAAAAGGCCCGGCATCGGATCGGGTCAGGTACGGATCATGGAGACGAGTAACAACGAACCACTGATGAGGTGTCGAAAATTAAAGATGTCGTCAAAACTGGGAACTATTTCCATCCCAGGATAAGTTCGGGGGGAGCTTGTTTATTGCCTGAACGGCGTCCGGCATAAAGGTGGCGTGAACATGGTCTTGGCTTTCGTGTGGAACATGGGAACCTGTCGTTCCGATGTTAAGGGAGAAATACAAGTGGAGAACCCATTAGGATGAGAGTACCGGTGCGGAGCACAGGGGCGGATTACTCCGTGGTAGTGATGAAGTCTCTGTAATGGAGATGGAGCGAAGGGGGTAACATGTCCAAAGTTACAAATTGGTCAACCAGAAATGGGAGGAACCTGCGAGTAATGCAAACCTCACTCAGTGGGGGGACATGAGGAGCCGGATGAGTTGAGAGGCTCACGTCCGGTTCTGTGAGAGCCTGGGGGTGAGATTCCCTCGGGCTACTCGACTGTTGACTTTCTTACTGATAAGGTATGTAGTATTTCTAATATTTTTCTTCTTTTTTTACAGTATCATTAAGCTTCGGCTGGAATCTTAATTTAAAAATATCATAACTCAATTGATACAACTTATATTCCTATGGTTAAAGGGTTTGTTTACCTCACTGCCGTTATAGATTGGGCCAGCCGCAAGGTATTGGCAACAAAGGTGGCGATTACCTTGGAGGCCTGCCATGCGGTCGATGTACTGCAAGAGGCGTTCACTCACCATGGCAGGCCAGAGATTGTGAACACCGACCAAGGCAGCCAGTTTGCCGCGCATGAGTTCGTACAAGCCGTCAAAGATCATGGTTGCAAACTCAGCATGGACGGACACGGAGCATGGAGGGATAATGTGTTCGTTTAGCGACTGTGGAAGTCGTTAAAATACGAGCGGGTATATTTGTATGCTTATGACTCAGTTGCCGAGGCCCGGAGGTCGATCATGCAATACATTGAATGGTACAACCGATCCAGGCCGCATTCGAGCCTGGGTAGGAAAACACCTGATGAGGCTTATGCCGTGATGTTGCCGACGGTTAAACTGGCAGCTTAAAAATTAGCAGAGAATCCACTTAAAAAATAAAGGATGCTGTTCAAACGAGTGGGGCCAGCTCTCTCTAATCAAACCGACACATCCTTCTTCTTTATTAACAACCATTCCTTGCCGGCTGTACTTTTTTTTATCCGCACAAGGGCGAATTCCCCGTTGAGCCTCTTACCGTACAGGCAGAATGCAAGCTTTCCCTTTTTCAATCCCGTCTCCATATCCACAAGCGGCTCATACCTGCCCTGATCCCAGATGAGAACTTTGCCAGCTCCGTAATGTCCCTCTGGAATAATCCCTTCAAAACTGCAGTACTCCAACGCATGGTCCTCCACCTGGACGGCAAGCCGCTTTTCGGCAGGGTTCATCGATGGCCCCTTGGGGATGGCCCACGACTTCAGGACACCGCCGACTTCCAGACGGAAGTCATAGTGAAGATGGGTGGCGTGATGTTTCTGTACGACGAAACGTAGCATTTATTTCCTGGTAGTGCCGAGTTAGTTAACTGATCAAGGTCCCCTTGGTATCCATTTTTTTTTCAACCTACATCACTTTGAGCCAGGTGCTTTTTTGTTGTGCTTGCAAATGCGGGCAGGTGCGTGTGTTAGTCATCCCTGACAGCGACCTCGCCATCTCCATTAAAAGGGGGTTGGCTCATTGCAGATGGGCCGATACTGCTTGATGAGTTCGGTTTGCACCCGTTGTCTCTCGGCCGTGGAGGACTCAGGCATATCGGAGACGGCTATATACAAACGGTATACGGAGCCGATCTGTTTGTACCAGCAATCATGGAGGGGGTGGCGCTGGATAAGCCCGGACTCGGACATATTGTCCGTTTCGCCAAAATAAATCGGCCGAAACGGCACTGGCGTGCACGATGGATCATCCACCAGGATTGCATAAATCCCCGCCATATAAGGTGGCTTCCAACGGGGCAGCCGTTCCGGCTCGCTGAAGAGATACTCTGCAAAGGACATAGTCATATTCACCTCCTTCATCCGTTCGGATGATTCAACTGTTTGTAACAGGCTATCTAAAAATTATGCGCCTGATAAGTAAGAACTTCCGGCCATGCTCATAAGAAGGGCAGGCCTGACGACCTGACATCACCCCGCTGGGTCAATGATGAGAAATAAATCCGCCTCCTTTTGTTCTCTCTTCCCTCCCTCGTTCTTCAGGGGCTTCGATAAAGCCCGCAACTGCCCTTGAACTGTAAACGTTTACCATCTTTTAATCCCATTTGAGAGCAAGAGAGCCGTCCTTGGCTAGGAGCAGCCGGGTACCGAACTGTTTGCCCTCCCTGTTCAATACCCGCATGAGCCACTGGTTGTCATCGGGCCTGGCATGTATGGTCTGAAAACGCCTTATCTGCATGGGTATCATGCGCATCTTGACAAGCCTGCCGGTCGATGGCTCAAAACTTGGGAAATACATCAGGGTGAGGTCGTCGCGATACTGCTCATACCCTTCAATCCCTTCGTAGTCGTTGAGAAAGTCCCCACAGCCGTAAAGGATCAGCCTGCCCTGGTAGACCTCGATTCCCTTGGCATGGTGGGAGGAGTGGCCGTAAATGACATCAACCCCCGCATCATCGATAAGTCTATGGGCAAAATGTCTCTCCATGGGGGAAATAGCATAGCCCCAGTTTCCCCCCCAATGAATTGAGACCAGGACAAGATCGCCCGGCTGTTTTATTGTTGCGACATCCTTTTTAATCCGTAAGACCGTGTGGTCGGAAAGGTCGGAGAGCAGATTGACGCCCGGCCTGTCATCCGTGGCGGCCCAGCTGGGAGGAACGCCACTGGTGCCGGAACCGTAAGCAAAGATGAGGACGCGGCCCTTACCCGGAATTTCCAATACCGCAGGAGCCTGGCTCTGCTGCCTGTCCCGGCCAGCCCCCACGCCCTTTATCCCTGCCTGTTTTAAGACAGCAAGCGTCTCCACAAGACCTGCATGCCCCCAGTCAAGGACGTGATTGTTGGCCAACACGCAACAATCAAGGCGGGCGGCGGTGAGGCAACCAATATTCTTGGGATGCATCCGGTAGTTGATCCCCTTGCCTGGCCAATAATCGTCAATCTCCGTCACGCTGGTTTCCAGGTTGATAATCCGCAGATCCGGTTTGATCGCATCCAGCACCGCCAGGGCATCGCCCCAGATATAAGAATCGTCGACCGGTTTTGGGATGAGACCGTTTTTCTGTTCAGCCAGCTCCACGTAGCCATAGGCACTACGCATATACGGTTCAAAAATCATTGGATCGGCCGGGTGGGGCAGCACCTGGTCGATCCCCCTGCCGGTCATCACATCACCGGATAGAAAGAGGGTTATGCTATCTGGCCGGAGAGAATGGCTCGCCTCCATCTGATCAATTTTCTTATTCCTTGGGGGCGTTTCCCCTTCCTGACTGGCCCAAACGTGCTTTTCCATAATGCAAAATCCGATGGCTATAGTTGTTGCCAGAAAAAAACCGCTCAACCTGCAGCGCCATTTTACGGTCATAAGGTCATCTTGCCTCAATGCCATGGAAAAAGAGAGTTCATTTTTTGCCCACTGCCCATAGGATTATTTCAGGTCAGCAGGTCTATTTCAATGGAGACATACA
>DAOVAK010000400.1 GCA_030671095.1 Deltaproteobacteria bacterium
AATTTCAACTTGAATAAGTCCTTATCATTACTCCATTACTCCACCACTCCCTGGCCCAGACCTGGCATCGCAAGTTGGGCTTTTGAGAACGAGTTCATGGCAAAAATTATGGTTTGTTTCTAATGCCCTGTGACGTCGCGCTAGGGCAGGCCATTACTCCAGCAGACTTTCGCATGAAGGAAAGACCCTAAAAGCCCCCTCTGGGGGCAGCTCAAGGCCGGGTCCTCTAGGCCCGGGTTCTTTACACATACAAAAGGGGAGGCCCGGTGGTTAGGGGCCTACCCCTCAATTTGCGTACTTTTTGTAGTTCCCAAGAAATAGGATTTGAAGCAGCGTCTAGGCGGGCTCTGACAAAATGCCCTCTACCAATCGTAGGTCTCTCGCTCTATAACGGTGGCAACGCCCTGGCCCCCACCGACGCAGGCGTTGGCACACCCGTAGCGCCCGTCTCTTGTGTCTAGGATCCGGGCTAGGGTGCCCACCAGTCGAATACCTGTGGCACCGAGAGGATGGCCGATGGCTGTGGCGCCGCCCATGACGTTGACTCTATCGGGATCGAGCCCCAATTCCTTGATGCAGTTCAGTGCCACGATGCAAAAGGCCTCGTTAATCTCCCAGTAGTCGATGTCAGAGACCTGGAGGCCTGACTTTTCCAGGGCCATCTTACTGGCCGGCACCGGCCCTGCACCCATGATGGTGGGATCCACACCCGCAAAACCGATGGAGCGAAGGGTCGCCATGGGCTTGATCCCCTTCTTTTTTGCGGTCTCCTTTGACATGAGGAGCATGGAAGCGGCCGCTGCGTTGAGCGGAGAAGAGTTGCCTGCCGTGATCACACCGTCCTTTTTGAAGGCCGGTTTGAGGTCCGCCATCCCTTCAAATGTCGCGTCTTGGCGCACGGCCTGGTCCTTTTCCACTTTCATAACCGTTCCGTCATCCTGCGGGGCCTCAATGGACATGATTTCGCCATCGAAAAAACCTTTCGTCTGGGCCTTTGCGGCCAGTTGGTGAGATCGGGCACCCCACTTGTCCATATCATCTTTAGTGAAGTCGGTCTGAGAAAATAGTTTCTCGGCTGTGAGACCCATGTTCATGGTGGTCATCATATCCCAGTGTTGGTGATCCGGATACATGAAAAGGGTCATATTTGGGGCAATGAGACCCCGGTCAACGGTGTAACCGCCCATGGGAATCCGGGTCATATGCTCATAGCCCCCTACCATGACGATGTCTGCGAAGTCCTGAGCAATTTCCATGAAGCCTATATGGATACAAGCCATGGCCGAACCGCATTGTTGATCCACAAATTTAGCAGGAAGGGTCTCGGGCAGATTGGCCAGGAATATGGGAAAACGACCGCCGTAGGCCCACTGTTCGCCCACGGCCGTGGCACATCCCACGAGAAAATCGTCGATCTCTTTTGGTTCAATACCCGTCCGGTTGATGAGCTCGGGGAGCAGCTTGGACAAAAGTTCATCGCCCCTCATCTTGCAAAACCAGTCCCTTGCGGGGTCTGTTGGCCTAGATCGGGATTGCGCCGTCCTCAAATAATCTACAATGACTACTTCTTTCATCGTGTCCCTCCTCTCATATTAGCTTGGAGTATTGGCCCGCCCTGGCCTCCGGCTCGTTGAGCCTACGGCTTGGAGAGCGCGACGTCAATTACTCCAGTACTCCAGCACTCCATGCTTCCATGTTTTATCCATAATTAGCCGTGACTCACTCATAACAGTTCCAGTTTTCAGACAATTAAGGAGATGTTCAATAATTTTTGTAGAAAGTCTTCCCCGAATCGGCCATATCTTTGATCATATCCGCTGCTTTGAAGCGGGGCCCATACTGCTTCTCCAGTTCCACCAGCTTTTCAAAGACATTTTTGAGACCCCACTTGTCAGCATACCTGAGGATTCCGCCTCGATAAGGCGGAAAGCCTGTTCCGTAAATCATGGCCAGATCCATATCATGGGGACGATCGCAAATGCCCTGCTCGGTCATAAGGGCGGCCTCATTGATCCCAATGGCCAGCAGGGTGTCTACCACTTCCTGTTTGGAGATCTTCTTGGGGGCCACTTTGTTTTCTTTGAGGTATTTCTGAATGACCTCTACCACCTTTTGGTTGGGCATGGGCTTTTCGCCGCTATAGTCAAAATACCCAGCCCCTGTCTTACGGCCATAGCAACCGGTCTGGTAGATGCGTTCCGTGAGGGGATGAACCTTGTAACGTTCTCCCAGGCGCCGTTCGAAGTTCTTGTTCACGTGGTAGCCGATGTCGATTCCCGTGAGGTCAGCCAGGCTAGCAGGCCCCATGGGCATGCCGAAATCGGTCATGGCCTCTTCAACGAGCGCACCATCCACACCTTCCGCTGTCAGGTAGACGGCTCCCCCCATTAGCCCGCCAAGCTGCCTTGATACATAGAAACCGGGACCATCATTGACCACGATGGGGATCTTTTTGATGGCCCGGGAAAAGGCGACAGTGGTGGCTAAGGTCTGATCAGAGGTCTTCTCCGCGCAAATGATCTCTAGGAGCATCATGCGGTGGGCTGGGTTGAAAAAATGCATGCCAATCATTCGGCCCGGGTCGGCCAAAATAGTGGCCATCTCTGTGATGGGCAGGGCCGATGTATTCGTCCCGAAGACCACATCAGGGCGACAAATACCCTCCAGCTTCTTCCAGATATCCTGTTTTATGTTCATGTCTTCAAGAACCGCTTCGATGATCAGATCCACATCTTTCAAGTCTTCCAGAGAAGTGGTGGTGATCAGGCGCTTTTGGATCATGCCGTCCAGGTCCGCCTGGGTCATCTTTTTTTTCTTGATGGGATAGTCAAAGGTCTTTCGCATGGCGGCTATCCCTTTTTCAATGGCCTCATCGTTGATATCCCAGAGCACCGCCTCGAAGCCACCGTTGAACAGCAGATTGATTATGCCAGAGCCCATTACACCGCCCCCCAGCATAGCCACCTTCTTGATCTTTGCAGGCTCCATGTCTTTGATGCGGGAGAGCTTGCCTGCAGCCCGGGTATTGAGGAAAATGCCGATGAGGTTTTTGGCCACCTCTGAGACAGCGCAATCACAGAAAAGGCCCACCTCTTTCTCAATATCCGCCTCGATATCGTAACTGAGGCCTTTCTCCAGGGCATCGATCGCTTTGAATGGGGCGATGTAACCCTTGGCCTTTTGTGCCGCCATGAATTTGGAATAATTGACAAAAGCCGTTTTTTCTGCGGCGCTGGGGAGCCGGTCATTCCGATTGCGGGTCATACGCATCCAGAAATTCAGTTCTCCAGAGATAAAACGCCGGGCCGCCTTCAGGGCTGTCTCTAATAGTTCCTCCTGAGGTACCACCTCATCCACGAGCCCCCTCATGTGGGCCTTTTCAGATTTTATGGGCTTTCCCGTGGTGATCATCTCTGTGGCATTGGGAAGGCCAATGAGGCGAGGCAGGCGTTGGGTGCCACCCGCCCCAGGGATAAGACCGATTTGCACCTCTGGCTGTCCCAGGTTGACGCCCTTGACGGCCACGCGATAGTGGCAAACCATGGCCGTCTCCAGACCGCCGCCGAGGCAGTTGCCGTTGATAGCGGCCACCAAAGGCTTGGGTCCAGCCTCCATCTGATTCAGGAACTGGGCCATCACAAGGGCCTTTTGGTAAATATCATCCCTATCTTTTACGGTCTGTAGCTGGGTGATATCCGCACCTGCAATAAAGTTCTTCCCTGTGCCCGTGAGGACGAGGGCCTTGACCTCGTCGTCCCCAAAGGCCTCTTGGATAGACGCTGCAAAATCCTCGGCCATTTGTGGAGAAAACTGGTTAACTGGGGGGTTGTCAATGGTGAGCACAGCCACGTCATCCCT
>DAOVAK010000836.1 GCA_030671095.1 Deltaproteobacteria bacterium
AAAAGTGTTGGCACAATCTTTTGAACCACCAAGTTTTGGTCGGATACTCGATTCTCCGGCAATGCCAATCTCCTCAAGGTGATATCTATTTTGCTCCTTGCCGGTGGTCTGATCTTTGAGACTTTGAGAAAGATTTCCTAAATAAGAACGGGATATTGTGTGATTAGTTACTGGGCGTAAAGCCTCAAAGATCAGACCACTGCGGAGTTTGGGTGGAATTTTTTCTGAGATATCACCTTTCGGAGACCGGCATTGCCTTCGACTAGATAACAGCAAATGCCAACACTTTTGAACGTTACCAATAATTTATCGACCACTTATGCTTCCATTTGTCAAGAATTGCAATTGGTTTATGAATTTGATAGTGTCGGGATATGAAAAGATCAGCTTTCCGTGAACGAGTCAGAGCGCTGAGGGAAAAGCTGGCTGATGTGGCTCCAGATACCGTCTGGATTGCGCAGCCCGAGAACAGGCGATATCTTTCGAGATTTAAGGCAACAGATACCCAGTTGACCGAATCCTCCGGTTCACTCTTCTTAAGCGAGACCGATGCACTCCTTGTCACAGACTCCCGATACACCATGGAGGCGGAAAAAGAAGCCGTCGATTTTGAGGTGATCACCCATCAAAAGGGACTTTTGGAAAGCCTTCCAGGCATCCTGGAACGTCTTGGCGCCTCAAACTTGGGTTTTGAAGAAGATTTTATCACGTGGGGTCTTCACAAAGACCTGAGCAAAAAGCTAAAAAAGTTTTCCCCACGTGTCCGCCTCATGCCTTTAAAGGGGCTGGTGGATGGGATGAGAGAGGTCAAAGAGAAGGCTGAAATAACCGCCATAGAAGCGTCTGCTGATTTAATGTGCCAGATATTGGCAGAGGTGATAGAGGGCCTGGAACCAGGACAGACGGAGAAAGCGGTGGCATGGCAGATTGAGGGACTGGCCCGTGAAGGCGGAGCAGAAGACCTCGCTTTTCCCCCGATTGTGGCCTCTGGCCCCAACGGGGCTTTGCCCCATGCTGTGCCCACAGAGCGAAAATTACGCGCCAAAGAGCCCATCATCTTGGACGTGGGCGTTAAGCTAGATGGATATTGTTGTGACATGACCAGGACCATATTCCTGGGGACTCCGGGGCCCAAATTCAGGAAGATTTATCAGACAGTGCGTGAAGCTCAGCTCTCCGCCCTTAAAAAAATTAACCCGGGGACAGAAACCACCCTCCCCGATTCCACGGCAAGGGAAGTGATCAAAGATGCCGGCTTTGGCGAATACTTCGGCCATGCCCTTGGGCACGGCGTAGGGCTGGCAACCCATGAGGGACCGAGACTTGCGCCCCAAAAACCCGTCGAGCTGAAGAGAGGCATGGTCGTCACGGTTGAGCCGGGGATCTATATACCAGGCAAGGGTGGTGTCCGGCTTGAGGAGATGGTGGCCATAGAGAGAAATGGCCCAAGGATCCTGACAAAGGATGGGCATTTCTATGATTTCTGAGTTGAATCTAGATCCCTCCCCATTTGC
>DAOVAK010000763.1 GCA_030671095.1 Deltaproteobacteria bacterium
CGTCCGCCTCCGGCGGATTGCCTTCGATCGCTCCTCTCGTTCGACCTTGAGGCTCTCGACAGGCTTGCGACGTATTGCTCCATACGGCTCAGTCGTCGCTCCTCGGCGCCCCCGCTGGAAACGGGATCTTCGACTTGCATCTAATACCTCCTAAGAAACAGCGGGTTCGGGGATTGGAGTAAGAGTGATCAAGTAGCCGATTTGTTTTGCTTTTTTCTTAATGTTTTTTAAAACACGTTCTTTGTAGCGTTGTTCATAATAGTCGGCACCGAGGTCTTGATAAGAAGTGCGGGTTTTCCACATTGTATAGAAGATACGAGCTATTTTATGGGCTGTTGCCGTGATGGCTTTTGGGGCGCCTTGTCGAGTCCGCATGCGGCGAAAGAAAGCACCGAGTGCCGATGAGCTGTGGGTTAAAGCATAGGCGGCCATGCGGAAAGCCTCAGCGGCGCGGTTAACAGCTTTACGGGTTGATCTGCTTTTGATTCGTCCGCCCGTTATGCGGTTGTTTGGGCAAATTGCCAGCCAAGAGGTGAAATTTTTGACTGTTGGGAATGCATCCGGATTAAGGCCTACTTCGGAGAGGATGGTTTGGACGTTAAGGACATCGAGTCCGTCGATTTGGGTAAAGTCCACCCCGCTGATGCGGTAGAGGTGGGTGCGTAAGTCGAAATCGGGTTGATTGCCTTTGTGTTTTTGAATTCGGCGTCTCGATGGAGGGATAGGGTTGGATGCGATATCTATCCCGTCCAATTGACTGAGATAGGCCTCTATCTCGCCATCACAGGCTCGAATTTGTCTCTGGTAAAAGTCGTAAAGCTCAACGGCCTGTCTCAGGCAGAACACGTGCTCCGGGCGATAATCCCCTTCGAGGGCTTTGGCGATGGTCTGGGTTGTGCTCCTGATGCGATAATTTTTCATCTGGGCAAGCTTCACAGGATCCCTTCCTCCGTTAAGGATGGCCCTAATGATCCTCATGCCCGTTACCCCTGTGATATCGCTAATGACTTTATGCAACTGGACATTCATCTGAGTAAGGGCTTTCTGCATATGTTGAACATGGGAGCTGACGTAGCTCACCAGGGTATTACGATGCCTCCAGTAGCTGCGCAGCACACAAATGGCGTTATCGGGACGAAAGGACCCTGATAACAGGCCGTAGGTATGGAGGCGTTGGAGCCACTGGCAGTCTAATACATCGGTCTTTCGCCCAGGGACATTTTTTGCCTGTCTGGCATTGGCCAGTTTGACTTCGAATCCGTGGGTTTCCAAAATTTGAAACACGGGAATCCAATAGACGCCGGTGGACTCCATAACAACCGTTTCCACCTTGCACTGTTTGAGCCAAGCGGCCATGGCATGGAGGTCTTGGGTGAAGCAGGCAAACTTGCGCACTGGTTGTTCATCTCGATCTTCAGGGACGGCGACCCAGTGTTCCGCTGAACCAACGTCTATGCCGGCGGCATTTGGGTTAATGATGGGGAAAGAACGTGCCCGCGTTTTCTTGTTTTTTCTCTTTTGTTGATTCACCTTGGCTTTTTTCATAGTATAGCTCCTCGTTGTGTATTAGTGATGCGCTCTGGCCCGGGACGGTAATTGTAAAATCTCCTAAACGGGATGATGTGCACAAGCACATCTCACCAATGTAATGACCGAAAAAGCCCGGAACCATGCTTGCTGACGGGTCGATTTGACACCATGGTGTTGCCGGTTTTGACTGCCGGAGCGCATCCCGTCCACAGAGGTATCATAAAAATCTGTTTCTTTCACAAATGACTCCGAACGCGCAGGGTCGGAGCCTGGTGCTTGCTGGTGATCAGGAATACTCCATAAGCTGCCGATTTCAGTCGTGATACCTAACAAATAGTGGATTTGGGATCATCATGGCAGTTGAAATC
>DAOVAK010000304.1 GCA_030671095.1 Deltaproteobacteria bacterium
CGGATATGAGGAGGCAGCAGCCCAGGGCTTTATGGCTGGGATCAATGCGGTTCTAAAGGTCAGGGGTGAAGAACCATTCATCCTCCCCAGATCCCAGGCCTATACAGGGGTTCTCATTGATGATCTGGTCACCAAAGGGACCAAAGAGCCCTACAGGATGTTCACGTCCAGGGCAGAATACCGTCTCTTGCTCCGGGAAGACAATGCCGATTTCAGGCTCAGAGAGGTGGGTCACAAAATGAGGCTGGTTTCTGATGATGTCTACCAAGGCTTTTGCAGGAAGCGGGAACAAGTGGAGCAACTGCTTACGCGACTCAGCGAGATCAAACTTCGCCCTGAGCCTTCGGTTATTGACCGATTAAAGGGGCTGGGTTCCCCTCCTATCAAGAATATCACCTCCCTCGCACAGCTTCTCAGGCGGAGTGAGATCTTTTTTGAACATCTACGATTATTTGATCCAGAGCTTGATGGCGTAGAAGAGAGAATCGCTGAAGAGGTGAAGACGAGGATCAAATACGAGGGATATATCCACCGCCAGGAGAGACAGGTGGAGAAATTAAAGCGCATGGAACATGTAAAGCTCCCTGAAGCGATCGACTATAAAACCGTCTATGGCCTCACCAAAGAGGTGAAGGAAAAGTTGAGCAGGGTGAGACCCGTTTCCCTTGGGCAGGCCTCCCGCATCTCTGGAATCACACCCGCGGCTCTCATGGCCATTCAGGTGCATTTGAAAAAATATGGCTATGATGGCAAGGGGTTAGAAGGACAATTATGAAAATGTGACAGTCTTGTGACATTTTCCATCGGCGGATTTTTAGGGGCGGTCAGTCCATTCAAGAGATTGACCGCTCTTTTTTTGTGTTCTTGGCTAATGTTGAATTTATAGGGATGCCCTGGAGTGCATATAAATAGAAGAATGTTTTGTTTTGCCGGATTTGAGAGGTACAGCAAGATGTGGTGATCGAAATAAAAAAGCAGGGCCGTGATGACCCTGCATCGGTAATCTGATGGTGGCGTTACTTCTTTCTAAAACGCTTTTTAATGTCCATTAGGTCTGCCCAGACACTGGACCACTTCGTCACCCTGAGCCAGTCTTTTCTTCTTTCCGTTCCAGATCTCCGTTCTAGCAAACTCCTTCTTTCGTCACCTCCTAATCGGAAATATCCCCGATTGATTATTCTGCGTCGATCTTCTCCGGAGCGCCTGTCAAATGGGAAGCGAATCCTTTTAGTCATTTTAATCTCTTAAAAGCAAATCCTTTTTTTAAAACATTCATTATATCGCATAAATAACGCCAAATCAAATTCTCAAAAAGCCCTCTTATAATCTGATAATTCTTGATTTTCATTCCTGATTGGGACAAAATCACCAATTTCTTAAAGTATTGCTATCAGCGGGAACATCGGTCCCTAGTACTTACCTGCAAAAATCCATGTCCTAATAATGTCATTGCGAGGAGCCCGCCCGCCTCGCCTGAGCGAGAGCGATGGCGGGCAGGCCGTAGGCGACGAAGCAATCTCCGTGCAAGCCTTTGAAATGAAAAACGTTTTGGCGCCGAGATTGCTTCGCTGAGTTTACCCTGAGGAACTCGAAGGGCTCGCAATGACGGGCCGGAATAATAACGGTCAATTACGCAAATAAGTACTAGTGCATGAAAGGAAAATGATGCTATTCCTGGCGCTGTAAAACACATATAAGAAAAGGAGGAAACACATGAGTTTAGAGCTGGGCTTTTTTGTGCCCCCCGTTCCGCCCGAGCAGTATATCAAGATGGCTTTGCGAGCCGAAGAGGTGGGTTACGACTTCATTACTTGCGATGACCACATGATCTACCCCTTTGGGGCGCCCTTTGGCGAAGAAGACCAAGAGTACGGCATCCACGAGGCCTGGACCGCCATGACTTACCTGGCTGGGGCCACCAGCAAGATCAGTGTCAGCCACATGGTCCTGGTCCCCACCTTCCGAGGGCCCGGATTGCTGGCCAAGATGGGGGCCACCCTGGACCTCTTCTCCGGGGGCAGGATGGACCTGACCGTGGGCGCTGGTTGGTTTGAGCGGGAATTCAAGGCATTTAATTTCCCCTGGGAAGATCATAGGGGGCGCCTGGAGAGAGAGCGGGAGGCGGTCCAGATCATCAGGGCCTTGTGGACGGAACCGCGTGTTAGCTTTGAAGGCAAATATTACCGGCTGGAGAATGCCGAGGTGACGCCCAAGCCCCTGCAGAAACCCACGCCGCCCATCTGGATTGGCGGCGACTCCAAGCGTTCCATGGAGCTGGCAGCGGAACTGGGGGACGGATGGCTGGTGCATGGCCACCAACCTGATGAGATAGATAGGATGTTTCAGAGCATCAGGCCCATGTTAGACGACAGAGCTGAGGGTTTTGGATTGGGCGCTGCTGCATTTGTCATCATGGGTTCCGACCCGGATGCAGCCACCCGCAAGATGCGACAAATGATCTCCCCTGAGGTTTGGGAAAGGTTCCAGATGGCCGGCATAAAGCACGAGCTTAACAACCGTGTTTCCGGCAACCCCCAACAGTGCCTTGAAAGAATCAGGGCGTATGAGAAGGTAGGTATGACCCGGCTCATACTGATTTTCCTGGACCCCGAGGACGCCGAGTGGTTTTCTCAGGAGGTCCTGCCGGAGTTGGGCCGAGACTAGCCGATGGCCCAGCGAATGTTGGAAGTGAACCGGTAAAAACTTAGGTCAGGGTGGTGTTAGAATAGATCATCTTTCTCTTTCTGAGGCCTCTCTGAGGGCTTTGAGAAACTCTGGACGAACTGGATATCCCAAATTTTGTGCTTTATAGACATCATCCCATGACTTATCGAATTCTCTTTTGAAAAAATAGGCAACCGCTCGAATGCTGTAGGCCATGGCATCCCTCGGATTGACCTCCAAGGCTTTATTGCAATCAGAGATGGCCTGGTCATGCTGGTCTTTGTTGAGATAGGCAAGCCCCCGATTGTTGTAGGCCATGGCAAGCTTGGGGTTTAACTCTATGGCCTTGTTTGAGTCGGAGATAGCCTGATCATACTCGCCTTTTACGCCATAGGCGTACCCCCGATTGTTATAGGCCATAGCAAACTTAGGGTTTATTTCTATGGCCTTATTGAAATCAGAGATGGCCTGGTCATACTCGCCTTTGCCAATATGGGCGAATCCCCGATTGTTGAAGACAGGAGCATACTTAGGATTTATCTCTATCGCCTTACTGTACTCGGCAATTGCCTTAATCAGCTGCCCTCTGTTGTGATAGACTGCACCCCTAAAAAGATGAAAAGCCGTCTCGACTTTTATTTTTTGGTCAATGACATCTTCAATGATTCTCAAACTTCTTCTTGCAGGTTCATAGAACGCGTCAATCTTTAAGGCCTTTTCAAATTCATCTCTGGCCTCTGTAAATTTCCCTTCAGCAGCATACTCCAAACCTCTATCCGAGATTTGTTTAGCAGGATTCTGAGCATAGCAGAGACCAACCCCCAAAAATAATACCATTGCGGTCGATACACTTGTTCTTTTTAGGGCTTTCATAGCAAACCTTCTTCCTCAGCTATGGGGTGAGAGGGTTGAGGAGGGATTCGTTAAGTCAACTAACTTATACTCAAAACAGGAAGTGAGGTCAATCAGGATTGGAAATAGGAAGTTCAAGGAAAAATGGAGTGCCCGCCTGCTACGCCGCACCTGCCGTGTAGTTTCGCATAAAATATTGCAGTTGAGATATCTGGTAGTGCGTTAACTCCCTGAACTGCACACCAACTCGCCTCAGCCTTATTCGCCCGGAAGGAATTTTACTATGCCTTTCAAAATTTGAGACCACCTTAACCGGGAAACCGTTCAATCTTAAATCGTCTTTAGGCGATACTAGATCTAATTCAAATGAGCCTTTTAAGCGTTCTCCAACAGATACGTAGCGAAAGGCAAGCCCACCATTGCTGATATCTATTACGCGACCGAGTTTGCTCACCTGCCCTCTAAGTAGCGCAAATGTATTCTCTTGTACCTTCAATCGCCTAAATTTTCTTCGCTCAGGGAGATCCTGTCCTGTCATTTTTAGTGGATCACTCTTTTGCACCTTTAGATTTGTTTACAAGTGATCTGATCAATCCTATTAAAGTGATCAATTTGAATGGCTTTGGAAGAGAAGCGTTAAATAGTTTCCTATCAATTCCTTCCTCACCAAAACCACTTATGGCGATTAACGGGATGTCCGCCCTTTCTGAGTTTCTGATTCGTTCAGCCACTTCATTGCCGTTCATTTTGGGCATGTTGATATCAGTGACTACGCAGTCAAAGCTGTGAGCAATACCGAATAGTCTTACTCCCTCTTCTCCGTCATGAGCAACTTCCACTTCATAACCTGAATATTTGAGGATTTTGCTTACAGAGTCCAAGATGCCGTTGTCATCATCAATAACGAGAATCCGTTCCATTAAACCTCCTGCTTGACTATCAACTTCCATGTATTTCTAAAGCTCTCGTATATATAAAAGAATATATTGTATGTCAACCAAAAATGAATACAATATATAGTGCCTCTAGCATGTTT
>DAOVAK010000167.1 GCA_030671095.1 Deltaproteobacteria bacterium
ACTCCAACGATAGCCATGTCACCGGCTTAACTCTTTTACCTTCGACTGCGGAATAGGTGGTATCTATGACTCTCTCCACATGCTGGGGTGTGATGTCTGTCCCTCCCAGCCCAGCGATAAAATCGAGTAACAAGGGAGTTGGTGGCTCTAATTCATGTAAAAGGGATTTGAGTTCAAGAAAACCGTGTCCGCAAAAACCGGCGTAAAGCACATTACGATCAATAACGCCAATGGCCTCTTTGCCATTCAGTGCTGCAATCAACCTCTCTGAGGGAAAAGGTCTAAACATCCTGATCTTGATAAGCCCGACTTTTAATCCCTCATCACGTTTTCTATCAATTACCCCCCTCGCCGTCCCGGTGCAGGATCCCATGGTCACGATGACCACGTCGGCATCTTCAGATCTATATTCTTCAATCTGTCCCCCATATCCGTACCCGAAAATGTCCTCAAACTCTTTTTCTATTTGCTCACATTTCTGTTTGGCCCTCTGAAGGGCTTGACAGTGCTTGTAGCGATACTCGGTGTAGAGTTCTCCTGGAAAGGTATAACTAGAAAAAGACATGGGGTTCTCGAGGCAGAGCCTAAGGCGCTCACTGTTTTCTATCGGGGCCAAGAATCGGTCCACTTCGTCTTGCGTCGGGATTTCCACCCTCTGGGATTGGTAAGAGAGGTAAAATCCTTCATAACATATATTTACAGGAAGCAGGACTTCCGGATCCTCTGCCAGCCGGTATGCCATTATTGTGGAGTCTAGGATTTCTTGGCAGGATTCCGCATAAAACTGAATCCATCCCGCATCCTTCACCAAGATGGCGTCTTGTTGTCCAGCAATGACGCCATGAGGGGCAGGCATTTCTCTCATGGCAATCACCATGACTATGGGAAGCCTGTTCCCCGCCGTGAAGAGATAGGCGTCATACATAAAGGATAACCCTTGGGAGGAGGTGGATGTGAATGTTCTTCCCCCTGCCACGGAAGCACCAATAAGGATACTGAGTGCTGAATTTTCTCCCTCAGGCTCTATAATTTCTGCATCCAATACTCCATCAGCTACAAAACGGCTAAGTGCCTCCCCTAATGATGTCTGCGGGGTAATGGGAAAGCAGGAAATGACGTCGGGTTTTGAGAGCAAAACGCCGAAAGCTGTCGCCATATTCCCTTCCATGACCCTCACCTGACGCGCTTCACTGGTTTTCATGGTTAGTCCTCTTCCCTTACCAGCATAATTGCCCTTGCCGGACAAACTCGCGCACATATACCGCATCCCTTACAATAGTCGAGGTTCGCTGTAAAGTACCCTTCTTTTGCTTCGCGACAACCAGAAGGACAATATATAAAGCACCATCCGCACTCTCTACATTTGCCAACCTTGGTGACGGGTCTCTGAAATCTCCACTCTCCTGTTTTGACGTCGATCCTTTGCTGACAGCTGGCCCAGGGGCCTTCGTACTCACTTCTGAACTTCATGGTTATCCTCTCTCAAAGGGAAATAATTTGACGCTTTCGTATCCGCGTCTCGCCGCCCGAGCATTTCTCTTCAGGGCTTCTCCGTTAAAAGACATCTCTAGACTGGATATGACAGAGTCGACTGAGACCCAGCCTGTTGCCCTGGCTAAAGCTCCCAGCATGCACGTATTGCTTATGGGTCTCTTGATTTCCTCTAATGCGATACCCGTCGCGTCGAGAAACCCAAGGAGCTTTACTTGGCTGTAATTGGAATAATGCTCTTCTAACTGCTTAGATGTGTTTACGATCAGGATCCCATCCCCCTTTAACCCTTGGATCGGAGCAGGGGATTTTGCAAAAGAGGGGTCTAATATCACCACACAGTCCGGCTCATATATCAGGTGGGTATCCTTTATGGGCTTCTCGTCCATGCGGATGGATGCAGTGACAGGAGCGCCCCTTCTTTCAAAGCCAAACATGGGAATGGAAGAGGCGTATTTCCCCTCAATCACAAAGGCATAAGCCAACATACTAGCGCCGATTACAACGCCTTGACCTCCTCGACCATGGAATCTTATCTCTTTCAAGACCGCGCTCCTACAACCATGTTATGAATTTCTATCCCTAAATCTAAGAAGCACCGCGAAAATCAACGGGTTTTGATGGAAATAGGCCCCCATAGTAACCGCTTCTCATCATACAGTAGCGTAATAGGGGGTCGGCAATGAATTGCAGAATAACCGCAATAAGCAGCACTCCCGCTGGAGTCGCGGCCACCCCAATGGATACACTGTAAATGACCAGAAACAGAGGAATGATCATCCCCCCGATGGCCACCCAGGGCCAGAATATTCCTTTAAGATTTCCCCCCCACATCATGCCTAAAGCCAACCGATTCTTCCCTTCCTCAAAGAGCAAACTGACAAGGTAAATGGCAAACAGGAAAACATTGATTAGGAGTACAATATCCAGCCATTTCTTCACATTTACCCCAGAAGCAATGGTCTCCACACCGCCTAAAAGGTAAATGACCAGCATAACAGCAAAGGCAAGAAAAAAACTGCGGGCAAACAGCTGTATGGGCAAGAAACTACAATGCCAGACAGAAATGGGCTTCACATCAGCCAGTTCATAACCCCCATAGGCCACTGTAGCTACCGCCATAATGTTAGCCACTATCATCAGCCAAGTGACCGGGGTCGAAAAATAGGACACCAGGAGATGCAGAAATCCGAACAGTTGAAAAAGCGAAATGATAATAAGCCCTCGAGATATCCAGGCACTCCCTGGCTTCCTGATTGCCCTGTAGAGCCGGAAGGGATGACCCAGAAATAGAAAATGACAGCCCACCCCCAAGATACTGGCAATGAGCCATCCCGCCGTCTCACCCCACCGGCAATGGAAAATGGAGGAGACCAAAAACAGACAGGCCCCAAACTCCACAAAAAAGAGCCCTAACCAAAGCAGTCTCCCTTTCCCCTCAATCCAGGCCTTCTGAACCGTGGGAAAGATCATGAACTCATAGGGCTTCACCTTGGTATCAAGCATCGATCACAACCCCCTTTCATTTGGTCACGTAGTATACACAGGGATCAGTGTCTGCTTCGGGCTTAAGTTGATACCCTTTACCCGACTTAAGCGCAGCAGATACTTCACTGAGAGGATCATCAAGATCCCCAAATATCCTGGCCGAGGCCGGACAGATATTGACACAGACCGGATTTGCCTCCCGATCTACGCCAGGCTTCAAACCCCTCTTCATCCCCTCATCAAGCCTCTCCATGCAGAAATTACACTTGGAAGGGGTCCCCTCCTGTAGCGGATACAACTTTCTCCTCATCTCCTCATAGGGGGTGAGGCCCTGCCCAGGAAAGTATTCCTTGGGCGCTTCGTTCACCACCCGCACCTGATACGGACAGGCCATCACACAAGATCTGCAGCCAATACATATATCCGCATCGATCCATACAACACCGTCTTCACGCTGTTGGGTGGCCCCTGTTGGACATACATCCACACACTGGGGCTCGCGGCAATGGTTGCACAAGGTGGGATAGATCTGCTTGTTCAGCCCTTCTGCCTCAAAGACCATCACCCGGTTCCAGGCCACATCAGGAGGAAGAAAATGTTCAGTCTTGCATGCAATCACGCAACCATAACACCCCACACATCTTCCCAAGTTGATCACCATTCCCCATCTCATCTTTTACTCCTTCTTCTCAAAACATGACATTTCGCTTCCAGACTAACGCATTCTCGTCTGCCCGCCAGCTATCTCCTTATCTGTCTTGTACGCCTTCACCCTCACAGCGGTCTCAATGGAAGCCGTGATCGGACAAATATGTTTCTGGTCAAGGATCAACAGATTGTTAAACATAACACCTTTATCTTTTGCGATCGGACGATCCCTGGCCCATCCACCACCCCCAGAGACCGAACCAAGGACCTGAGGGTGGATCCCCTTCATCAGTTTTACTCTGCCTGTCATGGCGAGCCCATTGAGGTTCTCTAAGCAGATCAGGTCGCCTTCCATGATACCCCTCTTCTTGGCCGTGTCTGAATTCATAACAAGATGATAGGTAAATGGACTGTTCTTGCTCATTTCATCAATCACGGGATTATCATAGGTGTAACTCCCGGCGTGCAAAATATCCCTGTAGGAAAAAGCGATAAGATCATATTCACTGCCTTCGTCAACCTCTGTGTAGATTATTGGTGGAAAGTATGAAATGAGAGGGGTGTATTGTTCCCATTGCGCATGCACCCCCAATTTTTCAGCCATCGGGAGTATCTTATCTCTATCCACCTCAATGAATTCGAAGTAAATGGGACTTCGCCCGGGAACAAAAGTCCTCCAGTAGGCCTCTTCTGGTCTTTTTTTCCATGTGATATACCCGTGCTCTCGAAACCACTCAAAATCATGCTCCGGGCCAAACAGACATTTCAAGGTCCTGTCAACAAAAGCCTCGTTTGTTATTCTTTCATCCGGCCCAATTATGAGTGGCTTTGTTGTATCCTGGGTAAACGCCGCCTCCCAGCGGGCAATTTTTGTGGAGAAATAGTTGTCTAGATAGGTGTTCAGTCCAGCTCGAACTTCCGGGCTTATCCTGTCAGCCAAATCAAAGAGTATATCGAACAGATCCCTCTCCTCATATCTGTTCTCCACCACAGGCTGGCGCAAGTGAAAAGCCCAGTCATCCATGCCTGTTGGATAATTGAAGAAATAGCCAATGGATAGGGCAATATTAAGCTGCTCCAACGCATGTTTTTCAGGGAGGACGATGTCCATAAATCCCTCTGTGGTTTCATTCTGGTCTGTGAAAATGCCCCAGCTGAAAGGGACTTCCGAAAGAAATCTTGCAAGCGTCTCCGTGTTGGCCGTTGTCTTTGCTAAATTTCCACCGTATAGAGCGACAATTTCACATTCGTAAGGACGTCCCACTTTGTCCCATATCTCCTCAAAATCATCAGCATAAGGATATCCTGGCACGTGGTTGTGGACAAACAGGTCCTGGAGGGTCATTTTTTCCGGCCATTGGGGTTCTTCTGGGGGCCATGGGTCTGCCGTCCACCACATACCAGGGACAAGCATGCCATCCAGACCGGCGGATGGCTCATATTTTGGCCTGTTTGTGCCTAGATACCCCATACTTCGGGCCGGCCAGCTCACGGTGCCTCCAACCGCTTCCACATTTCCGACGAACTGATTTAACAGGCACATGGATAGATACTGATGGAAGGCATTGCTGTGCCCCTGCCCACCCCTGAACATCACCGCAGAAACAGGTCGGTAAGGCAATTGGACCCCTTCAATTTCAATGGTCGCCCCTATTCTTGCTTCTTCTGCGAATTCTTCGGCAATGCGGCGAGTCGTGCTGGCAGGGACGGTACTTATTTTCTCCGCCCATTCCGGATTGTACTGGTTTAGGTGTTCTTTTACGATCTGAAAGGAAGGTTGACATTCCATACCATCCACCTGGAAGATCCCCAGCAAAACGGCGTGGGTCAAAGTGGGATCATCCCAGGTTTTGGCCTTGTTGTCCGATTCATCCCACAACATGGGCTGGTTTCGCTCTTTGTCCCTCACAAATCTCTTGTCCGGTCCAACCAGGTAGGGCCCGTTGGTGTACTTTCTCAAGAACTCTTTGTCATAAGTCCCTATTTCATTCAGGATGATATTGCACATGGACAGAATCACGGCCAGGTCAGTGCCTGGCAGGATAGGGATCCACTCCGTCGCCTTGCCTCCAGCAAAGTTGCATATGGGATCAAATACAATATTTTTCATCCCCCTCGCCCTGGCCTTGGCTCCCAGCCTCATGTTATGTCCTGAGCCGTGTCCAGATCCTGTCCCCTTGTTGGAGCCGAATTGAATGGCTAAATTGCAATAGTTGTAGTCAGGAACAACGGACCAGGAACAGTGAACCAACCCGGCCCCAAAATGGGCTCCGTTACCACAGTGCAGTCCCACCCCTCCCGGGGCAAAATTACGTGTTCCCATAGGTAAGAATAGACCTGGAAAGACGGCTCCAAGAGAGCAAGGTGTCCCCGGCGATGGGGTCCCCCCAAAGACAACGGCTCGAGGGTCTTTCTTCATCACGGCCTCGTGTTTCTCTGCAATCGTATTTAGGGCCTCGTCCCATGAGATTCTCTCCCATTTCGGATCTTCATTGATGCCTTTCTTGGGATTGCCTCTTCGCAACGGGTATTTTAGCCTATTGGGATTATAAAGGGCCATGAGGCCCGCAGCGCCTTTTCCGCATAGACCTCCTCCCGGGCCCATAGCGCTGTCCGGCTCCCCTTCAAGCTGTACAGCTACGCCGTCTACCACGCGGGCCTTTAAACCGCAATTGCCATAGCATCCCGCACAATTGGTGTGTACCCAGTAATCATTTTTACTACCTTTCGCCGTGTCTTCCATCGCCACTGACCTCCCTAACAGACTTCGAGCATAGCTTTTACAGCCGAACGATTTCAGGATT
>DAOVAK010000506.1 GCA_030671095.1 Deltaproteobacteria bacterium
ATTCAAGGGCACCGCAACAGCTCCTATCTTCTGAATGGCAAGATAAGCAACCACAAAACCCAAGGATTTTTGGAGATAGAGGATTACCCTGTCTCCTTTTTTAACCCCCAAATCCAGAAAGATATTGGCCATGCGGTTTGAATCCTTATTCAAGTCTACATAAGAGATCTCTGTCTCTATCATACCCTCCCGGAGAAAGCTTATCGCCTTTTTTCCTCCATGGATTGAGGAGCTATCCATAAAACAATCCCTTAGAGATTCAGCACCCATATTACCTCCACTCATTATCTGAGGGCATGGTAGCCGCCCTACCCCAAGCACCTGCTCTCCGACGGCTGGCTTTGGTACCCCACGCATGCGAGGCCCAAATGCCATGTTCAACCCTTCATGGCCCCGGCGGTCAAGCCCCGAACCAGGTGGCGTTCTAATAATATAAACAGTACGAGCACAGGGATGGTCACCATGACCGAGGCGGCCATCACTAACTGTTTTGACAGATGGACACTCCCTGCAAGTTGTACCACCCCTCTGGATAGGGTGAATTTTTAAGGGGTATCCAGGAACATGAATGCAAAAAGGAACTCGTTCCAGGCAATCATAAATGTGTATAGGGCAACGCTGGCCAAGGCCGGGGCAGAGAGAGGGATGACGATCCGCCAGATCACCCCGAGACGCGTGCACCCGTCGATCATGCCAGCATGCTCCATCTCAATGGGGAGTGTCTGAAAATAGCTCCGGAGCATATACAGGGCCACCGGAAGGGTCTGGGCTAGGTATACGAGGATAAGTAGATTGATCGAATCCCGGAGCCCCATCCGGGAGAACATCACATACAGGGGGATCACCAGGACTATGGCAGGGAACATATAGATGAGCAAGATGCTGTAGGACATAAATTCCCTGCCGCGAAAACGGAGCCTGGTAACTGCGTATCCTCCTAGTGTAGCCAGGGTCACCGAGAGCACCACAGTGACGATGGAGACGTATACGCTGTTTGAGATGTATCGGAGAAAGCCGTGTTCAAAAAGGACTTCATAGTAGGCGTGAAAATCGATCTTTCGGATATCCAGTCCCAGGTTGGAAGGCCTCAGGAGGATCTCCCCCAGAGACTTGAAAGAAGAAACGATCATCCAGTAAAACGGGAAGGCCACTATAACGATGAAGAAGAGGAGACCCACGACCCTGAGGACCCGAATAATGGCTCTCTCCAATCGTTCCCTGCTCATTACCTTGCACCCTCATTCATGGAGGATTGCCCCCTCGCAATCCAGCGAAAATAGACGATGAGGAACACCGACAGAACCCCGAAGAGTACCATGGCCACCGCTGAGCTTGCCCCGATGTTAAACTCACCAAAGGCGTAATCGTAAACCTTGATGGTCAGTACCTTTGTTCCGGCCTGACCCCTCGTGAGCAGGAAGATATCGTCAAACTTGTTGAAGGTCCAGATGAATCTGAACAGGAGGAGACCAGACAGGACTGTGTAAAGTTGGGGCAATGTGATGTGGAAAAACCGCTGAAACGGGCTCGCCCCGTCAACTGATGCTGCCTGGTAAAGCTCATCCGGTATAGCCTGGAGCCGTGCGAGAATGAACAGGAAGGAAAATGGGAAGTACCTCCACCCCTCGAAGAGGATCACCGAAATGAGGGCCATGGGCACCCTCAGCCTCATCCCCAGGACATCCAGCTCCCACCATCGCATAGAGAGAAACGGAATCGGTTGTGTCAAAAGCCCCTTGTTCACTGCCAGCCAGTTGAGGACACCCAGTTGAGGGTCCAGGATAAAACTCCATGTAAAGGTAACGGCCACCACAGGGGCGATGTAGGGGGAGATAAAAAGCCCTCTCAGTAAACTCCGGCCAGGGAATTCCCCATGGACCAAGAGGGCCGCCATCAATCCCATGAGGATGGAAAGAATGCTTCCCGAAATAGTGTAAGTCAACGTGGTCAGGAGGACTGGCCAGAAGTCCGGATCCCCGAAGACCTTACGAAAATTCTCCAGGGTTAGGTTGAACTTGAAAAGGGAGACACCTCGAAGATCCCCCAGGGAGACCGGTTTGAGACTGAGCCACAGATTCCAGATCACAGGGAAGATCACGAAGGCCAGCACCACCATGAATGTAGGGAACAGCATCCAGAAGGCAAGCCTGGCCTCCTGATCTAAGAAGGTGGGTGCTCGTGGTTTCATAAGTTAAGTTATGCCTGAGATAACAGTTCAGCCACTAAGGCACTAAGTCACGAAGGAAAGACATGAATTTCAAAATCTTATAAGAAAAAGGAAGATTAATTCCCAAAAAATTTACAGATATTACCTTTTACTGTTCATAAAAAATAATGAATCATTTTAGAATCTTAGTGTCTTCGTGACTTTGTGGCTGAACTAATACTGCCTGAGATAATGGTTCCGAGGCTATATCCTTATTCCAGGGCCTTCACCCGCTCGTCCATCATCCGGGCGGCCCTCTTCGCACCAATCTCACCGTCCAGGAATCGTTTGAGGATCTCCGGAATAATCTTTGTCCCATAGATCTTGGAGATAAGGGCCCCTTTCCCTCTGGCGAATCCCCAGCGATCGAAACCCTCCACCCCGCCTACAATGGTTTTCGCCACATCCACCCCGTAAAACCGGGATACCTTGGCCTTGGTCGTCACCCCGAACTCAAGCTCCATCCACCCCTCAACAAAGCGGTTGGGATCATCCCGGGTCCCTTTGCACACGGGCAATTTACCCTCTGCCGCCATGCCTAACCATCTAAGGTACCCTTCGGTCAGCAAAAATTCCACCCACTGTTTGGCTGCGGCCTTATCCGCATCTTTGGTGATACCTAAAAAATTTATCTGGCCGTATTGCGCACTCCCTTTTGGACCGTGAATTATGGTCACGAACCCGGTATTCTTGGCCAGAAACCCTGGTTCCCCTTTAGCGATATCAGGAACCACCGGCTGATCCCTCCGAAGCCCAGAGAGCTCATCCAAGATGAAAGGAGACCAGACAATCATGGCTGCCCTTCCGGACAGATAGTCCATCCGGGTTTGTAACCAGTAGATGTTCCCAAGTGGGGTGAAACGGGTAAGGGCCTTGTAGAACTCAAGG
>DAOVAK010000591.1 GCA_030671095.1 Deltaproteobacteria bacterium
CATAGGCCATTGATCGGCCTGGAGGGTTCCCAGGACGAGATACCACTTGCTGAAAAATCCACCGGTAGGTGGAAGCCCGATCACGCTCAAGGACCCGATAAAAAAGGCAATCATTGTAACCGGCATCCTTTTGCCTATACCAACCATCTGACTGATATACTTCTTACCTGTGGCCACAGCGATAGCGCCTGCACAAAAGAAGAGGGTGATCTTGCCAAAGGCATGCATGGCGATATGGGTCATGCCGCCGATCATCCCCTTGGGAGAAAGGAGTGCTACCCCAAGCACAATGTAGGAGAGCTGTCCGATGGTTGAAAAGGCAAGACGTCGCTTTAGTTCATCCTGCGAAAGGGCGATGAGTGAGGCCACTATTACGGTAAAGGCAGCGAGATAGCAAACCAGGGTGCCAAGATGTAGAGAAAGCAACATGTCTGTTCCAAAGACGCCTGTTATTACGCGAAGGACGCTAAAGGCGCCGACCTTGACTACAGCCACCGCATGCAATAAAGCGCTTACCGGTGTGGGCGCGACCATGGCTGCGGGAAGCCATGAATGAAGTGGCATTATTGCCACCTTGGCAAACCCAAGCACCAGCATAAGAAGAAGCACGACCATCAATGCTTTAGGCTCGGTTCCGGCGAAAAGGCCCTGTTTGGAAAACTCAAGGGTCCCTGTCAGATTGTAAGCTATAAGCATGGCCGGAAGAACCAGTCCGATTGAAGTGCCTACAATATATAATAGATATTTTCGCCCTGAGCTGCGCGCCTCAGGGTCCTGGTGGTGGGTAACCAGGGGGTAAGTGGCAAACGAAAGCATTTCGTAAAACAGATATAGGGTCAGAAGGTTCGCCGAAAAGGCCACTCCAATAGTCGCCGAAAGGGCCAGGGCAAAGAAGCAAAAATACCTGGTCTGGCTGTGTTCCTTTAGACCTCGCATATAGCCGACAGAATAGGCAGATGTAACGATCCAGAGTGAAGAAGATACGAGAGCAAAAAGTAATCCAAGCGCATCAACCCTGAATGCAATTCCCACACCCGGGAGGATATCTATAAGACTATAAACTATCTCTTGTTTCGCCAAGATCACGGGTATCATGGAAGCAACAATACCGAGTTTGATAATAGCGGCCAGAAAGGTGCAGCCTTCCCTCAGATTTGGTTTCTTGGTGAAGGCAATAATGAGAAGCGTGCAAAAAAGAGAGACAGAAACGGCGAGTACAGGTTTTATAGACGTGATCGCTTCCATATTACTTATATCCCCACGGCTGATTGCACCATCTGTCGTACTTCCTGTTCGCTAACCGGCTTGTGCAGACAGCCAAAGGCTCCAAGACCCATGGCCTGTTTGATCTCATTTTTCTTGTTGGTACGGGGTAGATAGAGCACTTGCCAGGCGGGAACTTCGTTTAAAACCATTTGCAAGTCCATTAAACGCGGCTGGGAACAAATAGACCCATCGATAACGACCACACCGGGCGCACTACCGCCAAAATCCTTAACAAAAACCTCGCAGTTTTCATAAAGCTTCAACTCGCAGTCAAAATGGTTCGAGATTCTCTTCATGACTCTCTCAAGTCCCCGGTCCTGCGTGATTATAGCCAATGCGTAATCCATATCTCTTTCCCCCTCGCCTTCCCTCCCATAAAAAGATCTGTCCGTCCCACCTCTGGAAGAAGTCAGAACGAGAAATTGTTGGGACGTAGCTGCGTTATGCGTTACGCCTTTTTTCAAGTTACGTGCCAAGGGGTGAGAATTTGTTGTAGAAGCAGGGTGGGCGTGAATAACCAGTTTAATTTATAGACAATTATTGTATTTTATGGAAGGGAGGCAAAAGGAACAGGGTTGGCAAGGCCGCAAACAGACTGTTCAATATCCGGCCCAAACAAAGTCTATGGGACCACTATCCGTGTCACTTCAATAAGTTAAGGAGTGTCCAAAATACAACCGAATGCCCGACGAATTGCTCAACATGCTCGCCAGTGCTTTATCTTCAAGGTCTAATATTGTATTTTTTTAGTTTGCTATAAAGGGTGCCTCGGCTTATGTCCAACAGGCGGGCAGCTTCATGTTTGTTCCAATTGCACTCTCGCATAACACTCTCAATAAGGTTCCTTTCGTTCTTTGCCAGGGAGAATTGCTTCGGCGTCTCGGCCTGGCTCTGAATCCTGTCAGGGAGCACCTCAACGCCAATGCGCCTCCCAGCGGCTAGGACCACGCATCTGGCTACAGTGTTTTGAAGCTCCCTCACGTTCCCCGGCCAATCATAATCCATCATTAATCTCATAGCCTCAGCATCAAATCCCGTGATTTCTTTTCCCTCGATAAGGGAGTGTGTTCTCAGGAAATGATTGGCCAGCAGGGGCACATCCGCGCTACGCTCCCGTAAGGGGGGCAGCTTTATCGGTATAACGTTCAAGCGATAATAGAAATCTTCCCGGAGGCGCCCTGCTTTCATTTCCTTCTCAATGTCTTTATTGGTGGCCGCAATGGCCCTGACATTGACCTCGACAAGATGCTCTCCTCCCACTCTCTCAAAACTTTTGTCCTGTAAGAATCGCAGCAAAAGCACCTGGGTTTCCAGCGGCAAATCAGCCACCTCGTCCAAAAAAAGAATACCCCCCTGGGCCCGTTCCAACCGTCCCCGTTTTTGGCTGAGGGCGCCGGTAAAGGCCCCTTTTTCATGCCCGAAGATCTCTGAGTGGACCAGGGTCGGCACAAACGAAGAGCA
>DAOVAK010000308.1 GCA_030671095.1 Deltaproteobacteria bacterium
TGATAAGCACGATGTTTTGTTTATCGCGGATGAAGTAATGACCGGTTTTGGGAGGACGGGGAAAAATCTCGGCATTGAACACTGGGAAGTGATTCCGGATATCGTTACAGGGGGTAAAGGGCTGGGGGCTGGATATTTTCCCATTGGAGTCGCCATCTGTACCGATACAGTCTTCCGGGTCTTTCAGGAAACATTGGGGAGTTTTACCCATGGTTTTACGTACCAGGGTAATCCCTTGGCTGCTGCGGTAGCCCTAAGCGTCATTGATTTCATCAAGGAGAATGATTTAGTCTCCTCTGTAGCTCGCATGGGAGAATATCTCATGGAGAGGCTTTCGGGTATGTACCGGTTTGATTTCGTGGGAGATATACGCGGGATGGGTTTTATGACGGGAGTGGAACTGGTCAAAGACAAACAATCGAAAGAGCCGTTTCCCCCGGAAAGGGGAGTCACCAGATTAGTGGTGGAAACCGCTTGGAAGAAGGGGTTAATCATCTATCCGGCTTCTGGCGGGCAAGTTCAGGGCCTAGCTGGTGATGCCTTCATGGTAGCTCCTCCTTTTATTACAACCCAGGAACAACTCGATGAGATAATCGATCTCCTCAACCAAACCCTGGAGGAAGTACATGAGAAGATACGCGCTGACCGCTAAAAACGAGGGGATCGAATGCGCATACAGAATCATCCCATCCTCGGCAAACTATCTCCAAGAAGTTGGATTGAAATCGAGGTAGATGGGCAAAAGATTAAGGCTATAGAGGGAGAGCCGATTGCATCAGCACTCATCGCCTCTGGAAGGTACGTTTTCAGATACAGCAAGAAATTCTCGGAACCAAGAGGCATCTTCTGCGCCATAGGCAGGTGTACCGACTGCCTCATGGAGGTTAATGGCAAGCCCAATGTGAGATCATGCGTGACGGCGGCAGAGCCGGGAATGAAAATTCGAACCCTCAAGGGATTAAAACCATAGAAATGGAAGAAGTAGAATTTGCCATAGTGGGCAGTGGCCCAGCGGGCCTTACGGCAGCAGTTGAAGCCGCTAACAATGGGGTAGAGGTAGTATTATTTGACGAACATGCGCAGCCCGGAGGGCAGCTCTTTAAACAGATACATAAATTCTTTGGATCCGAGGAACATTATGCTGGAAAGCGTGGGATAGACATAGGGACGATCTTGCTCGAACAGGCGAGAAAATACGGAGTCACGGTGAGACTCAATACGATCGTCTGGGGTCTATTCGAAGACAATATGTTGGGGATATTGAATGGGGAACAAGCTGGGTCGGTGAAGGCAAAAAAAATACTCCTCGCAACTGGAGCTTCTGAGAACCCCCTAGCCTTTCCCGGGTGGACACTTCCAGGGGTAATGGGTGCCGGGGCTGTCCAAACATTAATAAATCTGCACCGTGTGTTGCCCGGCAAACGGTGTCTCATGGTTGGCTCCGGGAATGTGGGTCTGATAGTAGCATATCATATCCTTCAGGCCGGGGGAGAAGTGGTTAGACTCGTGGAGGCTGCTTCCAATATTACCGGTTGGGGAGTCCATGCAAGTAAGCTGGTCAGATGTGGGGTTCCCATTGAAGTCTCCAAGACCGTGAAGGCAGCTTATGGAGGCAATAGAGTTGAATCCGTGGAATTAGTGTCCCTGGATGAGAATTGGAGATACATTGCGGGAACAGAAGAGAAAATCAGTGTAGACCTCATATGTATCGCTACAGGGCTCACTCCTCTTACAGAGCTTGCTTGGATTGCAGGTTGTAGGCACTGTTACGTCTCGGAATTGGGAGGCTGGGTTCCCATATGCAATGAGAATTTCGAAACGACGGTTCCTGGGATATACGCCGCCGGTGATAGCACGGGAATCGATGAAGCTGCAACTGCCATGGAAGAAGGAAGAATTGCGGGAGTTTCGGTAGCAGAGGTCCTAGGATATCTTAGCCGCCAGGAGGCGAAATCAAACCGGGAAAGAGCTTTCGCACGAATACAAGAGTTTCACACCAGTCCGTGGGGGCTTGGGGTGGACAAAGGTCGAGAAGAAGTCCTGAAAAGTTATTCTTAGAGGACGTATGCCTCTCGAGAAGGATGGCGAGCTTTCTGCCGAAGAACTGAAGAAGGTACCTGGAATACCCTCTAACAGAAGGTTAAGACAGGGACCTTGCGCAGTCATCGAATGCGCCCAGCTTATTCCCTGCGATCCCTGTCAACAAGCGTGCCCGTCAGGTGCCATTACGATAAAGGGCCCTATTACAAGCGTTCCAGTTTTGGACGCTAATAAATGCACCGGCTGTGGAACCTGCATTCCTTCCTGCCCAGGATTGGCGGTCTTTATGGTTGACCTTAACTATAACAAGCGAATGGCCCGAATAAGCATACCCTACGAATTTTTTCCGATTCCCAAAAAGGGAACCAGGATAAGCGTGACGGGACGCAAGGGAGAGAGGCTCTGTGATAGCCAGGTCCAGAGCGTAAGGAAACCTCAAAAATATGACCATACGGCGGTGATATCATTTCTGATTCCTAAGAAGTATGCCATGAGGGCAAGACACATACGGATAAAAGGTTCGAGTTCGCTAACATGAAAAATCAGAGCCGAGAGACGATAATTTGCAGATGCGAGGAAGTAACGGAAGAAGAGATATTGGAAGCTATCCGAGAAGGAGCGGAAACCTTAAACACCATAAAGCGGAGAACCCGGGCAGGTATGGGGCTCTGCCAGGGAAGGAGCTGCCACAGGATTGTAAGTCAAATACTTGCTGAGGAACAGGGCAGACCGCTGGGAGATATTCTCCCTTCTACTTTTCGTCCTCCTGTAAGGCCCATAAAGCTCAGCGTATTGGCTACTGAAATAGTATCAAAGAAGCTTAAGCCCGTACGGAACACTATCCGTAGCGACTTGAGGAGATTTAGCCAAGAGAAGTAAAGCATAAAAAAATCGCGTATACATACACGGGATCGTAACGAGCAAGGCCCATTGGGTAACTTGTAGAGTGTTTGGCAAGGAGAAAAGAATAGGGGAAAATTCACTATGAGGAAAGGAGGTGGTGAAGTCGGCGTATCCCCTGAAAGGAGGTGATGGATTCAAGGGAAGAAAGATGGTCTCTCAAAAACCAAATAACGAAGGAGAAGGAGGAAAAAAATGAGAAAGAATCAATGGATACTCATATGTATATCGCTGATAGTGGGGGTAGTACTACTATGTGGACTTCCCCCTGCATTGGCTCAGGAGAAAATAAAAATCTCCCATATAAACTTCAGCACGGGGAGTGTCGGTGGCGGTTGGTTTCCCATTGGGACTATGATCGCGGATACCACAAATAAACAACACTTCAAGGGCTACCCCATAACATCCATTCCCGGAGCTGGAGGAGTGGGAAACCCCAAGCGAGTCGCTATAGGTGAAGGCGCGGTCAAAATTGGTATCTCTTACGCTCCTTTCCTTAAGAGCGCGGTCGCGGGTCAACCACCTTACGATAAGCCCTACACTAATCTCAAGGCTGTCTGTTCCCTCATCACAAATGCGTTTCACTTTATTGGGGATAAGCGCCTGAACATAAGGCTGATGAGGGAAATCAAGGATAGGAAAATTCCCTTAAAGTTTGGTACAGGGCCTCCAGGATCAACGGAACTGTTTACCATAGAGGCCATATTCGCTGTATTGGGAATAGGTTTTAAGGACATCGAGAAATGGGGAGGTAAAGTCGAGCGAGCTGCAACCACTCAACGAGTTGACCTGTGGAAGGACCGCCACATCGATGCGTGGGAGGCCTTTATTAATCCCCCTGCTGCCGCTGTTACCCAGGTACTCATGGCCAGGAAGGGAAATCTTATCGGACTTGAGAAACCTCTTCGTGAAAAGCTTAAAAAGAAATGGGGATATGTGGACTTTACTATGGCAGCGGGCACGTACAAGGGGCAAGATAAGCCTTTGGAGACCATAGGACTATCCATGCTTGTCTTCGTGAGAGACGACGTCTCGAATGAGGTCACATATCGCATGGCAAAAACGGTCGCGGGAATGAAGGATAAGCTCATCAAGGTTAACGCTGCCTTCAAGAAATGGGAGCCAAAAATGATGACCAAGGGCTTAGGCATCGCGGTACATCCTGGGGCCCTCAAATACTACAAAGAAAGGGGATGGTTGTAGGCTGAAGGCTGAATGGTTCCCAGGTGCTAAGAAGAGCTAGGTAGAGGTAATCAATGCTCCACGGTCTTGCAGTGTAGATGCTGCAAGACCGTGGGGTATTTGAATCTGAGCCTTCCCAGCAGAAATAAGATAGTATCCTCTATAGATCTCGTTCGTTGAAGACGGTGTGCAGAGGTCCGGTAATGGAAACCCTCCCCAAAAATAATGTCGAAGAAAGGGAAGTAGAATTCTCCGCGAGAAAAAACCTGCGGGGAACGGTCGCTTTCATAGCCTCAATCATTGCAGTCTTCGTGTCCCTTTTCATCTTTTATGGTGCTTTTCGGGGCACTTTTCCGCTGAGAATTCAGAGGGGCACATTC
>DAOVAK010000266.1 GCA_030671095.1 Deltaproteobacteria bacterium
GGTATCGGAAGTTGTAAAGATGGCACAGAAAGAGAAGTGGGCCCTTCTACCCTGGGGAAGCGGTTCCAAGATAGGGGTAGGGAATCCGCCTTCTCACCTCGACCTGGTGATCTCCACGACCCGCCTCAACAAGATCATCGAAATGGATACGGCCAACCTGACCGTTACTGCCCAGGCAGGTGTAAAATTTCGGGACCTCCAGATCTCCTTGGCTGGTGAAGAAAACCGTTGCTACCTTCCCTACGAAAATCCGACCACCGTTTCGGATGAGCCTGTTTGCTCTGACAGGGAGCACATGGGCTGCTTCATCCCCATGATGCCTCCCTTTAGCCATTCTGCCACCCTGGGGGGAATCATTGCAACCAATTCCAGCGGCCCGGTCAGACTTCTGTACGGACTGCCCAGAGACATGGTCTTGGGTGTGCGATATGTGGCCCCTGATGGTGCGATTGTTGGACTGGGAGGCAAGACGGTAAAGAACGTTTCCGGCTATGACATGTGCAAGCTCATGATCGGTTCTCGAGGCAGTCTGGGCATCTTGGGAGAAATGACAGTCAGGCTGCTTCCCCTGCCAGAACGGCTGGGCACCTGCCTTCTGAGCTTTTCCAGTCTGGATAAGGCCTCCAGGTTTGTGGACCGGATTTTGGAGACCAGCCTGCTGCCGTCAGCTGTTGAGCTCTTGAACTGGCGGGCCAATGGGCCTTTGGTTGAGCAGGGTGCTATCGAGATGGACGGTGGCGGCTATGCGGTTGCTGTGGCTTTGGAGGGGTTTGGGGAAGCGGTGGAGAGAATGGGCTCTGAAATCAAGGAAATGGCCTCAGCATCAGGTACTGAGAACAATGTCTATCTGCCGGATAACCCGCATCGCATTTTCTGGGACGCGTACAGCAATCTTGTCCCAAAATTATCTGCCCAGTATCCGGAAATGGTCTCCATGAGACTTAACTACCCCATATCCAGATATCTCGATGTCATTCGGTCGGTCGAGTCCGTATGTGGGGCGCAGGAACTTGTGCATGCTCTCCAGGCCCATGCCGGCAGCGGTATTACTATAGTTCATTTTCTGTTGGAACCGGGAGATGACAAGCGCGCAGATAGAGTCGTCTCCGTTGCAGAGAAGCTCTTGGAAAAATGTCAAACCATTAGCGGCAATCTGGTGGTGGAGAAAGCCAGTGCCGGTATGAAAGAGCGATTACCCGTTTGGGGAGCGCCACCCCAGGACTTTGTCATCATGAAACGGATCAAAGAGCAGATGGACCCCTACGGCCTTTTTTGCCCTGGTTGTTTTGTGGGAGGAATTTGATTAGGCTCCTTAAACCATCAGCTCAACTTGTGGTCCAAGCATTGCTTTACAGGAGTAGAAGTTAAATGCACCGCCCGCTTCGCTCGAGGCGCAGAGAGCACAGAGGTGAGTATTTCTTTTCCATCGCCGTTGAGAGGACGGCGATGGAAAACCACTCAGCAGCTAACGCTGCGAAAACTGCAACATACATGGAATGTTAAGGTCGAATGGCATGCCATTTGGAAGATCTATTGGCCGGAGCGTTATTCCATTTTGCTTTTCGCCGTCTCAGCGAAAAGCAAAATAAGAAAACAATTACTCTGCGATCTCCGCGTCTCTGCGGTGAATTGGCTAGAGGTAAGGTTTTATGAACATCACTCAACTACGTAAATTGTCCTACGATGAGGTGGTCAAGTGTAACAGGTGCGGTTTCTGTCTTCCCAATTGTCCCATATACAGGGTTCGCAAGGTGGAGTCGGCTTCACCAAGGGGCCGGAACGCGATCACCCGCGCAGTCATAGAGGAACGGTTGGCGTGGAGCCCTGAAATTGAGAAATCCATTTTTACTTGTCTCGGCTGTGGGGCCTGCACAGCGGCTTGCTTCCCATCACTGAAGACCAGGGACGTGGTCTTTCAGGATCGAGAATGTCTTGTGGATGAAGGACTCTATCCGAAAATAGCCGATCGCTTGGCTAAGTCTTTGGAGGAAAACTACAATATCTCCGACGAAGATAATGAAGAACGCGACGACTGGCGTGAATTCCTAAAGGACGTGCCAGAGCACGTGTTTGAAAAAGAGCGTGCCGAGGTGATCTATTTTGTGGGGTGCGTCGCTTCCTTCTTCCCCCTTGTCCAGAAGATCCCGGTGACTATGGCTCAGATCATGGAAAGGGCCCAGGTGGACTTTACGATCCTGGGGGGCGAGGAGTGGTGCTGCGGCTACCCACTGATTGGCGCAGGTATGCGGGATAAGGTCAACGCGCTCATGAACCATAACCTGGAAAAGGTCCAAGAGATGGGTGCCAAAAAGATCATTTTCACCTGTCCATCCTGCTATCACACCTGGAAGACCTTCTACCAAGCAGAAATGGAAATCCTTTCATCCAGTGAGCTTCTGGAGCAACTCATTTTAGAGAAGAGGATTCCCCTCAAGGAGATCAATGCCACAGTCACCTATCACGACCCCTGCGATCTAGGGAGAAACAGTGGCATCTTTGAGTCCCCAAGAATGGTGCTCCAATCCATTCCTGGTATTCGACTGGTGGAGTTGCCGAACAATCGTGAGCTGACCAATTGCTGTGGAGGTGGCGGAAATCTTGAAATGGTGGATCCTGATCTCTCCGCACAGGTGGCCCAGATGAAGATCGAAGAGATAATGAAGACGGGCGCCCATATGGTTGTCACTTCCTGTCAGCAGTGCGTCCGGACCATCGCCACCCGAGCCCGCAGAGAAAAGATTGATCTTGTGGTGAAGGATCTCACTGAGCTGGTGGCTGAGGCCATGAAAGAATAGGCCGAACGAAGGTCATTCCCGTCCAAAATCCAAAATCAAAAATCAAAAATCCAAAATTCCATTACTCCCCACAGATACTGGGTGCCGGATACCGGATACCGGATACCCGATGCCGGATACTTGATCCTGGATACTGGATACGAAATGCGGGAATGCGGAAGAATGAGTTTTAGGGAAGTCCACCGTGACTGCTATTTTCAAGGTCGGCACAGTGGCCGACTTCCAATCCAAAATTCCATTACTCCAATACTCCAGTACTCCATTACTCCAATCCCCAATACTTCATCCAACGGCCTACCAGTACGCCATGGCATCTTCAAAGATCTGGGTGAGTTCCTCTTCTCCCACCGGTTTGGGAGAGAGTTTGATGACGCGATGTTGGGGAAGGGTGCCCTGAACCAGATGGGGAATATCATCCCGGGTGAAACCTACGGCGCTGAGCCCGTTGGGGATGTTGAGGCGCTTCATATAATAGATGACCTGTTCAGAGAGTATCTTGCCGGCATCCTCAAGTTTGGCATGGGACACATCTGCGCCCAAGGTCTCTGCCGCCTGGAGGTGCCTTTCGGGGCAGGCTGGAGCTGTAAAGCGAAATGCCGCTGGCGCGTTAAGCACCACCGCCATACCGTGGGGTACAAGTGGGTAGTCCACCGGGTAGTCATCAGGTTTCCAATCCCGCACCATGCCAGAGACCGGATAGGACATGCCATGGGGAAGGGTCACCCCAGCGTTCCCAAATCCCATCCCTGCAAAAGATGCCGCGAGCATCATCATGCCGCGGGCTTCCTCGTTCTCAGGATTTTCAACGGCTTCGATGAAATTGTTCGCCAGCATACGCAGAGCCTGAATGGCCCAGATGTCACTAATGGGATTGGAACCCTGATATGCGGGACGAAGGATCGGCCGTTCCGGCCTGGGGCGCTGGTTGAATGGCATTGCCGTATATGACTCTATGGCATGGGTGAGCACGTCCAAGCCCGTGGATGCAGCGACCATGGAGGGCAGGCTCTCTGTATTTTGGGGGTCTACGATACCGAGGGTGGGCTTGAGCCTTCTGTCGGCTATACCTGTCTTCGCATGCATCTCTACTAGATCGAAGATGGCTACACCCGTTGTCTCACTGCCTGTACCCGCCGTGGTGGGAACCGCGAACAGAGGCTTGAGAGTCCCTGGAACAGGCAGACCTTTGCCGATGGGCGGGTTCACATAGTCTAAAAAGTCCTCGGGCGGATAGGCGGAATAGAGATTGGCCACTTTTGCAGTGTCTATGGTGGACCCGCCACCAACGGCCACAAATCCGTCAAAAGGTGCAGACTGGACAAACTTGATCGCTTCTTTAAAGGACGTATCCGTGGGTTCGACCCGGACTTGATCGAACAAGGCATACTCGATTTTTTGTTTCGATAGGGATTCTAGGACAGTTTCCACCTGGGGCATCTTGCTCAAAAAGGGATCTGTCAGGACCATCACTCTTTTGACCCCCATATCGGCCAGATCCATGCCCACCTCAGAGGTCGTCCCTGGGCCGAAACGGATATTTGATGCAGCCATCTCAAACGCGTAATCGTATTCCATCTTCTCTCCTCCGAGAGAATTTGCTTGCGTTGAACTCAATATGCCGGTAATTCCCTCTAATTATAGTGGCATAAGGGATTTTGCTAGAAGAGCGCTTGGACCTTGACTTGCCGACTATAGGGAAGGGCGCATTTTGTGTCAAGGCGCAAGGATTTGAAGGAATTAATTAGCCACAGACCCACACAGACATCCACAGACGAAAGTCACTGTAAAGGTCGACAGGATCAGAAGGGATAGACTGGATAAGAATTGCTTAAGATATGGGAGATGGGCTCTAGCGAAGACAATAAACGAGTTTATTGTCTTCCTCAAAGCCCGCTCCCAGTGTTCAATCCCGCACAGTGGGATAGAACGCCCTCGCACGGCAGTTTTAAGCAATTCCTTCCGAGTACTTCAGGGAAGACAAACCTCATTGTCCGTGTAAGTCGGTGTGGGTTTGTGGTTAATTAAAAAAAGGAGTGGGCCATGATCGGGAAGACGATTGATGAAATAGAGGTGGGTGATACGGCCGAATTCACCAAGACGGTCTCCGAAGCGGATATCTATATGTACGCAGGGGTGACCGGGGATGTTAACCCGGCCCATATCGACGAAGTCCATGCCAGCAAAACCTTTTTCAAGACACGAATTGCCC